>JAUIGT010000124.1 GCA_030432615.1 Verrucomicrobiia bacterium | reverse complement strand
GGGGAAGCTCGTCGCTCGCTTCCTCGACTTCGATGTGATCGAGATCCTCGATGGCGATCGGGGCCAGCGCGTTTTCGATGACGGAGCCGTCGTCGTCGCTTTCCGAGGAATCCAGGTAGCGGGCCAGTTGTTCGATGGTGGGATGACGCAGGAAGGCGTCCACCGGCACCTGCCGATTGAAGGCTTCCGAGGTTTCCACCACGATGCGGAGGGCCATCAGCGAATCGCCGCCCATCTCGAAGAAGTTGTCGGTGATCCCGAAGGCGTCGCTGTCGAACTGGTGGGCGAAGATGTCGTGAAGCTTGCGCTCGGTCGGCGACTTCGGCGCCACGCGTTCGCCGGCGGTCACCGCCCCGATCGCCGGAGCCGGGAGACGTTTCCGATCGATCTTGCGGTTCGGCGTGAGCGGAAATTCCTCCAGGCTGACGAACCAGCCCGGCAGGTAGCTGGCGGGCAGGCGCTCGGCGAGATACTGCCGCAGTTCCGCGGAGTCCGGGGCCTCACCGTTGGCGATGAGGTAGGCGACCAGGCCCTCGCCTCCGGGCAGGTCGGTCCGCTTGGCGACCACGGCTTGGCTGACGCGCGGGTGAGTCACGATCTGGGCCTCGATGTCGCCCAGCTCGATGCGCACGCCGTGCACCTTCACCTGGAAATCGACACGTCCCAGGCACTCGAGCACGCCATCGCGCGTCCAGCGGGCAAGGTCACCGGTGCGATAGAGCCGTTTCGTCTCCCCGCCTGGCAGGGTGATGTCCTGGAAAGCTTCGGCAGTGAGATCGGGACGACCTCGGTAGCCGCGGGCGAGCCCCTCGCCCCCGATCCAGAGTTCTCCCGTGAACCCGATCGGCACCGGTCGGCGCGAACCGTCGAGCACATAGACCTGGGTGTTGGCGATCGGCCGGCCGATGGTGACGGCCGCCTCGCTCTCGGAGACCCGTTCCAGGGTCGACCACACGGTGGTCTCGGTGGGCCCGTAGAGGTTCCACACTTCCCTGGCCGAGTTGACCAGCGTGTTGGCCAGGGACCGGGTCAGGGCTTCGCCGCCGCAGAAGATGCGGAGGTCGCTCCGCCCTTCCCAACCGGAGTCGAGCAACATCTGCCAAGTGGCCGGCGTGGCCTGCATCACGGTGATGTCCTCGTCGTGAAGCAGGTTGGCCAGGCGACGACCGTCCTTCACGTCGGCACGGGTCGCGACGACCGTGGTGCCTCCGGCGAGGAGCGGGAGGAAGATTTCCAGCAGCGAAATATCGAAGGAAAGCGTGGTCACCGCCAGGAGACGATCGTCCTCGCCAAAGCCCGGCTCCTCGCGCATCGAGGCGAGGAAATTGACCGCCGCCCGGTGCGGGATCTCGACTCCCTTGGGTGTCCCCGTGGAACCGGAGGTGTAGATCACGTAGGCCAGCGACTCCGGCGTGAGACCGCTCACCGCCGGCGGATCGGCGGAGGGCTCGACGTCTTCCATCGCCAGGATACTCCAAGGGCCGGAAGGCAGTTCACCAGCCAGCTCACGCGAAGTCAGCAGGGTCTTCGGCGCCGCGTCTTCCAGCATCAGCGTCAGGCGCTGTTCCGGGAATTCGGGATCGAGGGGCACGTAGGTGGCGCCCGCCTTGAGCGCGCCCAGCAAGGCGGCCACCATTTCCGGCGATCGATTGATGAGCACGCCGACGTTGTCCCCCGGCTGGACGCCGGCCGACACGAGGCGCTTGGCGACCCCGTTGGCGAGTCGGTTGAGTTCTCCGTAGCCGAGTTCCCGATCGCCACAGACCACGGCGGTCTTGTCGGCATGCGCGACCGCGGATTCGGCGACGAGTTCGTGGAGCAGGCGATCCCGCGGCGTGTCGGCGGCGGTGTCGTTCCATTCGGTCAACACCTTCTCCGCCTCGGCCTCGGACATCAGGTCCAGTTCGGAAATCCTCGCCTCCGGATTGGCGACCATGCCCCGGAGCACCTGTTCGTAGAGACCATTGAGTTCGGCGATCGTGTCGGCGTCGAACAGGTCTCGATTGTACTGCCAGCAGCCGAAGAGGTGGCCTCCGGCTTCCTCGACCACCAGCGTGATCTCGAACTGGGCCTGGCGCGTGGTCAGATCGACGGTCTCCATGGAGAGGTCGCCGACGTGGAAGGTGTGCCCGCCCTGTCCGATGAGGAAGACGGCGATCCCCTGCTCATCGATGCCGGGGATCCGTTCCATCGAGAAGGTCACCTGGAACAGCGGGGAACGGCCGGGGTCGCGCGGCACCTTGAGTCGATCGACGAGGCGCGCCAGCGGATACTGCTGGTTCTCGAGGGCGCCGTTGACCTGGTCGCGGTTGCGCTCCAGGTAGGCGGCTACGGTGGGATCGTCCTCGACCTGACTCCGCAGCGGCACCGGATTGATGAAGTAGCCGACCACCCCTTGGAGATCGGGCTGGTTGCGGCCCGCCAGCGGCACGCCGACGACGAGGTCATCCTGGCGGCAGTAGCGGTGAAGGAGGATTTCGTAGCCCGAAAGCAGGGTCGTGAACAGGGTCGCGTTCTGCGCCTTGGCCAGCTCGCTGATCTTCTCGGTGAGATCCTCGTCGAGCTGGAAGCCGAGCGTGCCCCCGTTGAAGGTCTGGACCGCAGGACGGGGCCGGTCGGTCGGCAAGTCGAGCACCGGCGGCGCACCGGCGACCTGCTCGGTCCAATATTCGAGACGAGCGTCGCCCGCCGAACTGTCGAGGTGGGCCTTTTCCCAGGAAACGAAGTCGGCGTAGCTCGCCGGGAGCGGCTCGACCCGCGGGGTGCGTCCCGACTTCATCGAGAAGTAGTATTCGATGAGGTCCTGCATCAGCACCGCCACCGACCAGGCGTCGGACACGATGTGGTGCATGCTGAGCAAGGCCACATGCGCCTCGTCGGCGGTACGGAACAGTTCCAGGCGAACCACCGGGCCACGATCCAGATCGAAGGGGCGATTGGCGTGTTCGCTGATGAGTTCCTTGAGCTGGGAGTCGTCCAGCGATGTGCAATCGTGCTCGCGGAAATCGATGGTCCGTCCCTTCTGCACCATCTGGACGGGCTCGCCGTCTCGAGTGGTGAAACTGACGTCGAACATCGGATGCCGCTCGAAGAGCAGGGCGAAGGCCTTCTTCATGGCCTCGATGTCGAGCAAGGGCCGGAACTTGCCGGAGAAGATCAGGTTGTAGGCCGAGGAGTCCGGCGCCAGGCGGTTGAGGAACCAGAGCGCGCGCTGCCCTTCCGACAACGGGAAAACCTCCGGCATTTCCCCGGTGGCGGTGAATTCCACCAGGTCGGCAGCGCCTTCCCCGACGGTCGCGGCGGCGTCGCCGGCACTCTCGAGCAGTTTCTCGAGCACGGGCACGGAGAGGTCGCGGATGTTGGGGCCATTCAGGACCGAGCCCATCGGCATCGACATCCCGAGCTTCTCCTCGATCCGGTTGACCAACTCGATGGCCATGAGCGAATCGAGCCCGAGATTGGTCAGCGGCGTGTCCTTGTCGATCTTGGAGGCATCGGTTCCCAGCACCGCGCCCACCTGGGCGGCGATGAGGTCTTCCACCAACGCCATCCGCTTGTCGGGCGCCGCTTCGAGAATGCGGGCGGCCATGGAATCGCCACCGCTTCCCGCGCTACGCGGCACCACCGGGAGGAACATGTTCGATGAGCCCACCGACGGGCCGAACCGCGCCAGCGCCTGCCAATCGACCCGCGCGGCACCGATTTGCCCGGCGTCCGAGGGCACGCCCCAGCCGAACAGCGTGAGGGTTTCGTCCATGTCGGTCGCGCCGAGGCCGACCATCTCGAGATACTGCTGGGTCTTCTCGTTCCGATCCACGAAACCGGCGCCCTTGAGCGCGCCCCAGTTGAAGGTCAGGCCCGGCAATCCCTGGGCCCGGCGGTACCAGGCCATCTGGTCGAGGAAGACGTTGCCGGCGTTGTAGTTCGATTGCTTTACCGCCCCGATCACCGCTGAGAACGACGAGAAGCAGATGAAATGTTCGAGCGGAATGCCGAGGGTCGCCTCGTGGAGATTCCACGCGCCCAGCATCTTGGGCAGGAGCACCTTGTCGAAACTCTCGCGGTCGAGGTCGTCGATGAACTGATCCTCCAGCACCATGGCCCCGTGGATCACGGCCGTGAGCGGGTGACCGCTCTCCTGAACCTGCGCCACCACCCGATCGATGTCGGCGCGGCTGGTGACGTCGGCGCGGGCGTCGATGATTGTACAGCCCTTTTCCTTGAGCGCGGCGATTTTCGGGAGGGCGTTCTCCTTCGGTCCCGACCGGCTCACGAGCGCGAAATGCCGGGCCCCGTTCTTCGCCAACCAACCGGCCAGTTCGAGACCGAATCCCCCGGCACCGCCGGTGATGAGCCAGGTGCCTTCGCCGTCGAAACGATGCCCCTCCTCGGTCGCAGGACCAATGAGGATCTCCGGCACGTCGAAGTCGAGCACGTTCTTCCCGATGTGCTTGCCGGCCGCCATGTAGCGGAACGCGTCCACCACTTGGGTGATCGGGAAGACCTTGTTCGGCAGCGGACGGTAGTCGCCGTCGTAGAAGTGCTTCTCCAGCGCCGAGAACATCTCGGCCACATACTCGGGCTTGTCCTCGAGGTGCTGGGCGAGGTCGATGACGAAGAAGCTGATGTTGTTCCGCAGCGGCTCGAGCCCGATCCTGCTGTTGCCGTAGATGTCGACTTTCCCGATCTCCAGGTAACGACCGAAGCGCTTGAGAACACTGAAATTCTTGGGAATGAAATCACCGGCCAGCGAGTTGAGGACGGCATCGATCCCCTTTCCGCCGGTGATCTCCATGATCTCGTCGGCGAAGGCGAGGGTTCGCGAGTCGAGAACGTGATCGACCCCCATGTCGCGCAGCAGGGCCCGCTTTTCCTCCGTGCCCGCGGTGGAGAAAATCTCCAGGCCCAGGTGCTTGGCGATCTGGATGGCAGCCTGCCCCACCCCGCCGGTGCCGGCGTGGATGAGAATGCTCTCGCCCTTCCGCATCCGGGCCAGCTCGTTGAGCGCGTAGTGCGAGGTCAGGAACACCGTCGGAAGCGTGGCCGCCTCGGCGTGCGACATGGTGTCGGGCTTTCGGAACACCATCCGGCGATGCACGGTCACGTAGCTGCGGAAGCAGTAGGGTGCCATGCCGACGACGCAATCGCCGGGCTCGAGGTCGGTGACGTTCTCGCCGACGCGGACGACTTCACCGGAGAAGTCGTCGCCGAACCATTTCAGATCGACGGGATTGCCGGGATACATCCCCAGCGCCTTCATGACGTCGCGGAAGTTGATCCCGCCGGCCTTGATCTGGATCTCGATCTCGTCCGGCCCGGGCTCGCGCCGCGAGGTCGCGTTGAGACTGAGATTGGTGAGAATGCCCGGCTTGTCGATCTGGAGGCGGTAGGGCAGGACGGTGCCGTCGGGCTGGACCGCGTTGCGGGTGCGCGGCGGCAGCTCCTCGCGCTTCACCCGGTGGACCCGGCGCACGTGACGATGATTGCCGCGGAATGCCACCTCCGGCTCTCCGTCGCTCAACTGAAGTTCGTCCAGCAAGTCGCGGGTCTCGAATTCCGAGCCGGCCGGATCGAGATCCACCTGGATCCAGGAAAACTCGGCCTTTTCGTTGTTGGCTACTCGCAGGAAGCCGGTCAACGGCGCCGAAGCCAGGCCATCCACGGGATCATCATCCGAAACCGGCAGCGCGCCGCGAGTCAGGAAGAACACCTTGGGGCGCCCCTGCGGCCACTCGCGGGCGGTGAGAAACTGGAAAAGCTGGTGGGCATGGCGCACCCCGGTCTCCTGGGCCCGGTCGAGAATCTCCAGGGTCAGTTTGGCAGCCCGCGGATGTTCCAGTGAAAGTGCGTCGACGATCGTGGTCACCCGGCCGCCCTCGGACTGGATCGCATCGAGGGCCTCGCCGATGGACTCCAGCTCGGCGCCCGACGTCTTCAAGCGCAGGCCCGTCTCTTTGAGGCCGGATTCCAGCGCGGCGGCGAGAGCATCGTCGTCCCCGATGAGCAGGCAGGTGTCGGGAACGGATTCCACCTCGTCGGAGGCCGCTTCCACCGCGCCGGCAGCGGGTTCGTCCTCGGTCGCGTCGGCCGGTAATTCGACCGGCTCGGGCGCCCGGGCAAGCAGGCAGGCCTGCTGATCCTCATCGGGCTTGGGAGAACTGATGAAACTGGTGACGTCGCGATACCCGCACTCGACCAGGAGTTCCTGCCAGCGCTGGCGCGACAGGAGCGCGCTGTGCTCGCGCAGGTCGGTGTCGGAAAAACGCCACCAGCCCGGAAGCAGGCCGAACACGTTGTCGAGCGGTGCCCGCCGCCAGGTCACCTCCAGGAACATCAGCAGGCCGTCCGGCGCCAGGCAGCGGCGCAGCATGGCCAGGGTCCGCTTGAGATCGGCGGTGGCGTGAATCACGTTCGACGCCAGTACGATGTCGAAATGGTGCGGCTCGATGCCCTGGTCGGCAGGGTCACGTTCGCAATCGAAGAGGGTATACTCGACGAAGGGATACTCTTCGCCGAACTTGTCCTTGGCGGTCTGGAGAAACATCGGCCCGCTGTCCGTGAAGACATACTCGGTCCGATCGGCCGGAAAAACGGGCAGAACCTCCTTGGTCAGGGAGCCGGTGCCGGCACCGACTTCCAGCACGCGAATGGCGCGCCGCTCGGGCAGGGACTCGATCGCCTTTTCCAGGGCAACCCGGATGAGCGGGTTGATGACCGGGAAATCGGCTCCCTCACGATAAAAGGTCTCCATGATGGCGGAGGAACCACCCGGGAAAAGGACCTCGAGCGGATCGATCTCGCCGCTGAGAATGCCGGCCAAATGCGGTCCCGCCTGGCGCTGGAGCTCCACCTCGGAGGCATAATCCGGCAGTTCCTTCTCCAACTGGTCGAGCAATGCCACAGCATCGCCGATCTCGGGAACCTGGGTCACTTCCCAGGAATCTTCGCCCTCCCGCTTCTCGAGCCAACCACCCTCGGTCAGGGCGGTCAATTGCCCGTAGATCAGCTTCCGGTGCTGGTCGGCGATGTCGAGCCGCCGCGTCATCGAATCCACGTCGATGACGTCGCCGACCTCGGGCTTCCAGCCGAGTTCCTGCCAGGCACTGACGATGAACTGGCGCGAAGCCTCGTCGATCAGCGGCATGAACCGCTCGTAGTGAAGATTCAGCCGCCGTTTCTCGTAGAGCGCCGGGACCGCCGCCTCGGCCGCCTTCACGATCTCGGCCGGATCGGCCAGTTCCGCCGTTCCTTCGATACGGGTGCCCTTGAGGCGGGAGATCTCCCACCGTGTCTGGTAGGTGCACTTGTCGAGGTCGTCACCGTCGCTCTGCTCCACCCGGTCGGCTCGGAAACCGAGAATCTCCGCCACGAGCCGGCCTTCGTCGTCATAGACGTCGATGTCGGCACTGATGTACTCGCGGTCGTTGTCGGTATTGACCCGCGCGTGGCCCCAGAGCCGGAGGGGCGGTTTCGGGACGTAGAGCCGGATGCTGCGAATCGCCGCCGGCAGGTAGAAGTAGTCGGTTCCCTTGGCCCCGTCGGGCGTGACCTGGCCACCCTTCACGGTGTGGAAACAGGCGTCGAGGACGGCGGGATGAAAATGGAAGTCGGGGATGGAATCGTGAAGTCCTTCCGGAGCCACGATCTCGGCGAAGGACTCGCCCTTTTTCCGCCAGACCTGCTGGAGGTGCTGGAAGAGCGGCTGAAACTGGTAACCGGCCTCCGCGTAGTCGTCGTAGTAGCCCTCGTGATCGAAGTAATCGTCGAGCCCCTCCTTGAACGCCTCGAAATCGGCGGGCTCTTCCTGAATCGGAAGCGGCTGCTTGCGGAGCACGCCCTGGGAATTGAGTTCCCATTCCTGGCGATCGCCGGTGGCGCTGAAGACCTGGAAGGCCCGGGTCACGGGATCGAAGACCACCTCCACCGTCGGCACCTTCTGCTCGGTGACGAAGAGCGCCTTCTTCATCTCCAGGTCCTCGACGACGTAGTTCTCGCCGGGGAAAAGCTTGCGCGCCAGGGCGAGTCCGATCTCGCCGTATCCCGCCGCCGGAAAGACGACGCTGTCCCAGAAACGGTGGTCGTCCAGCCAGGGAAACAGTCGCGGGTCCAGTTCGAAGCGATAGGTGGGCACCGGGGCCGTCTGGCGCATACCGAGCAGCGGATGCTCCTCGTCACCGCAGCGCAGGTATTCGCCCTCGACCGATTCCAGCCAGTAACGCTCGTGCTGCCAGGCGTTCCTGGGCAGATCGACCCACTCTCCTCCGTTCGACTGGTTGACGGTGTCCCAGTCGAGGCGGTGGCCGGCATGGTGCAGCCGCGCGGCATTGGCGAGCATCTCGACCGACTCGTCGCTCTTGCGCCGCAGGCTGCTGAAATAGACACCTTTCCTCCCCTGCTCCTGGAGGCACTCCTGGATGGGATTCTGGAGAGCCGGGTGAGGTCCGAGTTCGAGGAAGGAGTCTTCCCCGCCCCGGATCAAACCGGTGATGGCCGGCGCGAAGAGCACCGACTCGCGCACGTTTCGCCACCAGTATTCGGCATCGAGTTTCTCCCCCGCAAGCAGTCCACCGGTCACCGTGGAGATGTAGGGAATGCGGGTGGCCCGCGGCTGGATGTCGGCCAGGGTCTCGAGGAGTTCTTCCCGGATCGGCTCCATCTGGTGGGTGTGGAAGGCGTAGTCGATCCGCAGCCAGCGGACGAATCTGCCCGCCGCCTCCAGCTCCGCCACGATCTCTTCCAAGGGCTCGGTGTCGCCCGCCAGCGTGACCAGGCCGGGGCTGTTGATCACCGCCACCTGGACGACGTCTTCCTTGCCGGCGATGGCCTTCTTCGCCTCGGTCTGGGACAGGCCGACCGCCACCATGCGACCGTGCCCGCCGGTGGTGTCCTGGAGCCGGCTCCGGTGGTAGATGACCTTGACCGCGTCCTCCATGGTGTAGGCGCCCGCCACGTAGGCGGCGGCCACTTCGCCCACGGAGTGCCCCACGACCTTGCCGGGCTCGATGCCCCAGCTCTTCCAGAGTTCGGCGAGGCCGACCTGGAGTCCGAAGATGGCGGGCTGGGCGATGTTCGTGCGATTGATCTGCGAGTTCTCCTCGTCGCGGGTCATCTCCTCGATGAGCGACCAGCCGGCGAGCGGCTTCAGGTGGGAATCGATCTCCTCCAACACCCGGCGAAAAACCGGTTCCCGCTCCAGCAGTTCCTGCCCCATCTTCCACCACTGGGCGCCCTGCCCGGTGAAGACGAAGACCAGCGGATGCACCTCACCGCCCGGCTTGCCGCCGATGACACCCTCGTCGGGATCACCCGCCAACCACTGGGTCAGGCGGTGACAGACTTCGTCGCGATCACGCCCGAGAACGGCCAACCGGTGGTCGAGTGCCTCCCGGTGCTTGCCCGCGCCGGCGGCAATGGCACCGAGATCGGCATCGGATTCCCGGAGGAAATGCCGCCACTTCACGGCGGCGTCGCGAAGCGCTTCCTCGGTGTTGCCTGAGATCGGAAGGAGGAAGGGCCGATCCGCCTTTTCCGCGGTCGCCTTTTTCGGCACCGAGACCGTCACCTTGCCCTCGTCCTTCGACCCGAAAGTTTCGGGGTTCGCCTCGAGCACAATGTGGGCATTGGTGCCTCCGAAACCGAAGCTGTTGACCGCCGTGACCGGCAGTTCGCCGTCGAGATGGGGCAGCGACTGCAGTTCGGTGGCCACCTTGAGCTTGAACTCCTCGAAGGGGATGTTCGGATTCGGGTTCTTGAAATTCAGGTTGGGCGGCACCTGGTCGTGGTGCAGCACGAGGGCCGCCTTCATCAGCCCCGCCACGCCCGATCCGGACTCGAGGTGGCCGATATTGGTCTTCACCGAGCCGATCAGGCACCAGTCGTCCTCGTCACGCCCCTGGGCCAGCACCTGGCCGAGCGCGCGGGTCTCGATGGGATCACCGACCGGCGTCCCGGTGCCATGGGCTTCCATGTAGCGAACCCGCTTCGGCGCCATATCCGCCTGACCGTAAGCGATTCGCAACATTTCCGCCTGAGTCTCCACCCCGGGCACGGTCATCGATGAGGTGTTGCCATCCTGGTTGATCACCGCCGCGCGGATGGTGCAGTAGACGCGGTCGCCATCGGCGATCGCCTGCCGGAGCGGCTTGATCACGATCACCCCGGCGCCCTCGCCGCGAACATAGCCGTTGGCGCGATCATCGAAGGCGAAACACTGTCCGCTCGGGGACAGCATCGAGGCCTTGGAGAAACCGATCGAAGCGTCGGGGGTGAGCAGCGCATTGACCCCGCCCGCCAGCGCCATGGTGCTCTGCCCCGACCAGATGCTCTCGCAGGCGAGGTTGACCGCCACCAACGCCGAGGAACAGGCGGTATCCACGGACACCGCCGGGCCCTTGAGGTCGAACAGGTAGGCGATGCGGTTCGAGGCGATGGAAAGGGTCGATCCCGAGTTGGTGTGGACATCGACATTCTTGGGGTCGCTCTGGGCGACATTGGCGTAGTCGTTGGACGCGATGCCGATGAACACGCCGGTGTCCGATCCGCGGAGGTCCACCGGGGGAAAACCGGCGTCTTCCAGCGACTCCCAGGCAGTCTCCAGGAGCCATCGCTGCTGGGGATCCATGCGCAGTGCCTCCCGCGGGGAAATCCCGAAAAACTGGGCGTCGAAGCGATCGAAATCATGCACGAAACCCGCCCACTTCGTGATCATCTTGCCGGGGATCTCGGCATTGGGATGATACCAGCGCTCGCGATTCCAGCGTTCATTGGGAACCGGAATGATCCCCGATCGCTTGTCGACCATGAGCTGCCAGAAGGACCCAGGATCGGACACGCCTCCGGGAAAACGGCAAGCCATCCCAACGATTGCCAGAGGCTCGCGGGTCACATTCGCAGCAGGTGACATAAGATTAACAGGCTTTTGAGAATAGCTGGAAAAAACCAAAAGAGACTAGTCGATGTGGCCGCGAACCAAGCGCAGACTGGCCACCGCATCAACCATTGATTTGCCGGGGAATCAGCCCCTTGCAAGGAAAGCAAATACGTTGCATCGAGAGCTACATCCTTACACCATTTTTCGTTCCTCCGTCACTCCGGATTTTCCCTTTTCACGCCTCCTTTGGCCGGTTCCATTGTCGCCCATGCCCAGCCTCCAATTCGAAGCGGAACTCCGCGCCTCCGGGCATCGGCTCGTCGCCGGCATCGACGAGGCCGGACGCGGCCCTCTCGCCGGCCCCGTGGTGGCTGCGGCGGTGATCCTTCCCGACGATTTCGCTCACGATACGCTCAACGACTCCAAGCAACTTCCAGAGCCGAAACGCGAATCGCTCTACGCCGAGATCACCGGCAACGATGACATCATCTGGGCCTCGGCCGCCGTCGAGCCCGCGGAAATCGATCGCATCAACATCCTCCAGGCCACCTACCTCGCCATGAGGACCTCCCTGGCGGCCCTGAGCATCGCGGCCGACGCGGCCCTCATCGATGGCAAACCGGTCCCGAATTTTCCCATACCCCACCGCGGCATCGTCAAGGGCGACTCGCTGAGCCTGTCGATCGCCGCCGCCAGCATCATCGCCAAGGTCGAGCGCGACCGCCTGATGCGCGATTTCGCCCGGCAATGGCCCGACTACGGCTTCGACCGGCACAAGGGCTACGGCACCAAGCAACACCTCGCCGCCCTCCAGAAACACGGCCCCTGCCCCATCCATCGCCGCAGCTTCGCCCCCGTGGCGCAGCTGAGTTTCGAGTTTTGACAGCGAGTGCGGGCGCCTCGCCCGTCGCATCGTAACATGGGCTTCCCAGCCCGTGCCCGTTCTGCGGGCTTCCCAGCCCGCGTTCCGCCCGAGGCAATCACCGTCCCCTCCACCCGCCACAAGGCGGCTCTGGAGAGCCAACCCCACGAACACCGGCGATGGCGGTGCGAGCGCCCCGCGCGGGGAACACGCCCCCACCTTTCCCTCTATTCCACCGTCAACTTCTCCACCTCCTCCGCCGTCAGCGCGCGATCGAAGATCGCGATCTCATCGAGCCGCCCCTCCCAGTTGGCGCTGTTGTCACTGCGACCTCCGAGGAAGAATCGATCGATTTCCGGCGACAGTTCGGCGGGCGCCTTGGTTTCGATCTCCAGTTCGCCATCGAGGTAGACCCGGACCGTTTCGCCATCGCGCACGAAGACCACGTGACGCCACTCCCAGCGCGGGATCTCGCTCTTTCCGGCCACCACCTGGGAAGGATCATTACCGCTGAAAAAGACCAATTTTCCCGGATTCCCAGAACTTCCCCCAATTCCCAGGTGATCACCGGCGCGCCCCAGCCCGTGATCGTGGCCGCGGGAGAACAGCCAACCGCTCACCTCGCGTCCGTCCACGGGCATCCCGTTCCAGAGCCAAAGCGACACCGAGTATTGATCGCCGAGACCCTCCACCCGGCCCAACATGCGCGCCCCGACGAACATCGCGGCTCGATTCTTTTCGCCATCCTCGCAGAAGTAGTCCGAACGCGGCCCCTCCAGGAAATAGGTCACTTCCGGCTCGTAGATCGCGTCCCGGTGATTTCCCGACGAGTCCACCGCCAGCGGCCCGGAAAACTCGTCCATACGCCACCAGGCGGCCGGCTTCAGGTCACCGATCGCCTTCGCGGCAGGTCCGCGACTGAGGGCGTGCGGCTTCCGACTCGCGCCGGCCACCTCTTCCAGAAGCCCGATCGCCGCCGCGGCAATCTTCGGCTCGGCCTCGACCTCCAGTCCCGCCGAGCGCGCCGGCCAGGTGTTGTAGCCGCCGAAGAGGTGCTGCTCCGGAGGCGGGATGTAGCCGTCGCCTCCGTTGGCCAGTTCGATGACCAGGTTGTGCTTCAGCGGACTGGCCGCCTTGATCTTGAGCCCGGTGACGGCGTAGGTCTCGCAGGGCGTGGTCGCGATCCCGATTTCGCCGATGCGCAGCCCCTGGACCACGATCTCGGTTTTCTGGCGCTCGTGAAGAATGAGCGCCTCCCGGGCGTAGACTTCCTGCTGATCCTTCGGAGCCGTCCGCTCGCCCATGGCATCCACGATGCGCTGCGCCCATTCGAGTCGCTGCCGATCCGGCACGCGATAGCCCAGCTCCATCCGCTGCTCTGCCATGGCCACCTCCGGGTCGTCCTGGTAATCCGCCGACTCCAGCGCCTTCATCGCCTTCTCCACCAGGGCCTCCGCATAGGCTTCGATGGTGATGTCCTCCATGCGCTCGCCCTCCGGTATTGTGTAATCCCGGCGCCAGATATCACCACTGCACCCGTGGGACATGATGCCCACGAAGCCCTTGTCATCCGGCGCCAACCGCTGCTTCAACCCCGCAGCGAAAAGCCCGAAGTAATCCGAGCTAAGCGCCTGATCTCCAAAGTAGTGCATGGAGAAATTACCCAAAATGGCAATCGGCTTTCCGTCCTTGGTTTCCAGGGACAGGAGCGCCAGGTCGGGGTCTTCGGGCCCCGATTCGCCGGTCACGTTTTCCCAGACCCGCCCCGCGTGCATCTGGGCGCGCATCGTCGGATTGCCGAAAGGGTCCTCGTCGAGCCGATCCGGTCGCCGGATCCATCGCCGCAGCGCCGTGTATTCGTTGGCGTCCACCTTGCCGAAGCCGACCCGCGCCGGCTGCAGATCCGCCACCGCGGCCTCCACCGCTTCCGCCAGCTTCTGCGTGAGAAAGGGAACGTACTTCGGATCCGGCTCGGTCCCGA
>JAUIGT010000123.1 GCA_030432615.1 Verrucomicrobiia bacterium | reverse complement strand
GGGCAACGCCGCCAGCATGGTGGTCTACTGGAACTACGAGAACAGCACCTGCCGCACGCCGAACACTTCCGGAAACGGGGATCCCGGCGACGGCGATCTCAGCCAGTTCAATACCGGCGCCATCTTTCGGGCGGCCGATGCCACGTCCGATTTCTGCCTCGTGGAACTCGACGACGATCCCGACCCGGCCTTCAACCTGCACTACGCCGGCTGGGATCGATCCACCGACGATTCCAACATGGCGACCGGGATTCACCATCCCGCCGTCGCCGAAAAGCGGATCTGTTTCGAACTCGATCCCACCACCACCACCACCATCCTCGGGGAGACGCCGGTGCCGGGAGCCGCCTATGCCCGCGTCATCGACTGGGACTACGGCGTCACCGCTCCGGGTTCGTCGGGTTCACCCCTCTTCAATCAGGACGGCCGCATCATGGGACAACTCTATGGCGGCTACTCGGTCTGTGGCGACGACCTTTCCGACTACTACGGCCGCATCTCCACCTCCTGGGCAGGCGGTGGCACCGCGGATTCCCGCCTGTCGAACTGGCTCGATCCCGATGGCACCGGCACCCTGACCGTGGACGGCATCAACCAGGACGACGCCCTCTCAATCAACAGCGTCATCCTCACCGAGGGAGATTCCGGCACCCAGTCGATCCAGTTCACCGTCAGCCTGAATCGAATCTCCGCGGAAACGATCACCGTCGATTGGGCCACCCAGGACGACACCGCGACCGTCGCGGATGGCGACTACGTGGCCGCCGGGGGAAGCCTCACTTTCGGCCCCACGGAAGAATCGAAAGCGGTCTTCGTCACCGTGAACGGCGACACCACCCAGGAAGACCACGAGGACTTCCGCGTGGTTCTCAGCAATCCCGGCAACGCCTTGCTCGGCGACGCCGTGGGCACCGGCACCATCCGCAACGACGACTACGTGGTGCCGCCGGTGATCACCAGTCCGCTCACGGCGAACGGTTTTCAGAACAATCTCTTCACCTACCAGATCGAGGCGTCGAACACGCCCACGGCATTTTCCCTCGGGGGCACGCCTCCCGCGGGCATGACTGTCTCGCCCTCGGGCCTGGTCTCCTGGACTCCGCCCTCCTTCGGCACCTTCCAGTTCGTGGTCGAAGCTTCCAGTCCCGCCGGCACCGGCGACGCCACCGTCACGGTGACCATCGAAGAGAACAGCCTGGAGAATGCGCTGGACAACGAACTGACCTCTCTCAGCTCCGGTGGCGACGTGCCCTGGGAAATGCAGACCAGCACCACTTTCGACGGCGAGGACGCCGCCCGCAGCGGGCTCATCAGCGACGACGAGGAATCGCACTTCACCTATTTCGTGCCGGGGCCGGACGTGATGGTCTTCTACTGGCGGGTCTCCTCGGAGAGCCGCTATGATTTCCTCGAGTTGCTGCGAAACGGGAACGAGATTCGCTCGATCAGCGGTGAAACGGACTGGGAACGGGTCGTCATCGAACTTCCGTCGGGACCGAACACCTTCCGTTTTCGCTACACCAAGGACTATGTCTTCTCCGATGGCGACGACGCCGGCTACGTGGACAGGATCCGAATCGGCTCCACCACTCCCACGCCGATGATCACTTCGGCGGAAGAGGAGATCGTCATCGCCGACCAGTCCTTCGCCTATCAGATCGCCACCTCGAAGCCCGCCGACACCTTCGCGGCCGCGAATCTTCCGCCGGGCCTCGTCCTCGACAGCCAGACCGGCCTGATTTCGGGCATTCCCACGGCCGCAGGTTCCTATCCGATCGAACTCTCGGCCACCAATGGAGCGGGCACGGAAACGCTCACCCTCGACCTGGAAGTGGTGCCGTCGTCCCCCAGCATGACGAATGTGCTGGGTGGCGGACTTTCCTGGGGCACCACCGGGGATCTCCCATGGCACGTCCAGGGCGACTTCGCCCATGTCGGCACCGCCGCGCAGAGTGGAGACATCGACGACCTCCAGGACTCCGTCCTTCTCACCTTCCTCCAGGGACCCGCCGAATTGAACTTCTACTGGCGCGTCGATAGCGAAGATTTCTATGACTGGCTCGAGGTCCACGTGGACAACGAATACGTCGATGGAATCACCGGCACCCAGGGTTGGACGCCGAATTCGGTCGTCGTCGGTGAAGGTCTCCACAAGATCGAGTTCCGCTACGTCAAGGACATCACCATCTCCGACGGAGAGGATGCCGGCTGGATCGATACCGTGTCGATCGTTCGGCTGCCCGATGCGGTGACTTCCGTCAGCGCTTCCGACGGCACGTTCGCCAATCGTGTCGATCTCACCTGGACCGCGCCTTCCCAGCCTGTCGATCAATACCGGATCTTCCGCGCCACGGTGAACGATAGCGGGGCGGCCACGCAGATCGGGACTTCCAACAACACCCAGTATTCCGACAACACGGCCCAGGCCGGGCTCCAGTACTACTACTTCGTGGTTGCCACCAATGGAGCGGGTTCGAGCGGCTTCGGCTCCGGGGACGGCGGATACGCCCAGACCGATCTTCCCGACGCCCCGCTCAATCTCACCGTCTCGCGCGGCACCTACGACGATCGCATCCGCATCAACTGGTACGCGATGCAGAACATTTTCGGCTACACGCTCTACCGGTCCGAAACGCCGGGCCAACTGGGAAGCTCGATCGCCGAACTCGATCCAACCACAACCAACTACTTCGATTTCGATCCCGTGGCCGGGCAGAAATACTACTACGCCATCGCCGCCACGAACGTGGCGGGCACCGGCTCTCCCTCGAGCGTCCAAGACGGCTATCGCAGTCTCGCAGCACCGCAGCTGACCGCCTCCGATGACAACGAGGACGGGATCTTCCTGAACTGGACCACCGATCCCGGTTCCATTGAGGCTTTCACCCTCGTTCGAAGCACCGGAAGCGATCCCGATTCCGCCCCGGTCCTGGCCACGCTGGCTCCTGGCCAGACCGGTTTCCTGGATCCCTCGATGAACCCGGGCGCCACTTTCCGCTATTGGGTCCGCGCCGAGAACTCCGACACCGCTTCGTCCGACTGGAGCCCGGTGGCCATCGGCACGCGTCCGGTCCTTCCTGCTGCTGGGCTGTTGACGCCCGTAACTCCGACACCGGCCCCGGGAGAAAATGCGGCCAGCTACCACGAGTCCGCAAGCGGTGCCTACCAGGGCTTGATCGAGGACGATACCGCGCCGAACGACTCGACCCGGCTCTTCGGGATGGCCCGGGCCTCGATCTTCCACCGGCGGCGGACCGAAGAAGGCATCGCCACCGTTTTCCTCACCTACGAAGGATCGAACTACCGCATTCGCACCACCCTCACTCCGGGAGGCAATGCGACGGTAACGTTTCCCAAGCGGGACACCGCTCGCACGGAAATGACGCTGGCCCTCCAGTTGGTCGAGACGGCGGAGGGAAAGAAGCTCACGGGCACGCTTACTGGAGACGGCTCCACGGGCCGGATCGGTCTCTACCAACTGACCTATCATCCCCGTCTCAATCCCGCCCCGATGGCGGGACGATACGCGCTGGTCTTTCCTCATGACGAAAACGCCGATCCCTCGACCCAGCCGGGCGGGGACGGAATCGGCTCCCTCACGATCAGCCCCAACGGACGGGCCCGCGCCTTCGGCACCCATGGCGACGGGGAGCGCCTCTCCTTTGCCGGCGTCCTCGGGCCCGACGGCGAACTCGCACTCTACCAGACCCTCTATCGTCGGGACGCCCGGGGTTGGATCGGCGGCACGCTACGCTTCGCCCGGAACGAGAACATCAGCTCCGCCGATGGCCGTTTTCACTGGCTCAAGAACCCCGACGCCGCAGAGAGCTTCTACCCCGGCGGATTCGATCTTCAGCAACAGACGGCGCTGGCCTCGCCCTTCACTTCTCCCAATCACCGGGCGAACGAACCGCTCCTGAGCGACCTGCCCGGTGGTTCCGGAAACTCGCTTCTCTACTTTGATGGCGGAAACCTACTGCCCCCCATCCCGCCCAAACTCACCACCTGGGATCAGCGCAATCGCATCACTCTCGATTTCTCCGAGCCGTCCGAAGTGTTTCGGCCGCGCGTCAACGCGAACACCGGACTGGTCAGCGGAATCTATCTCGACCGGGAACGCGGTCTCGTTGTCCGCTTCGATGGCATTGCCTTCCAGGAACAGGACAAGGTGGTCGGTCATTTCCGTGGAGCGGGAGAGACCGGTTTCTTCCAGATCAACACCACCGGCGAGCCCGCCCTGCGTGTGACCCGGCTTTCCAACGATGACGTGATCGTCAACGGCTCCAGCATCGACTTCGGGGACACCGGACACGAGGGCGGCCTGGGAGAAATCGGAATCCGGATCGAGAATACCGGCACCGCCCCCCTGCACCTCCGCAGCGCTCCCTCGCTGACGAGCGCCTCCCCCGAAGCCTTCGCCATCACGTCCTCCAACTCAGGCTATCTCTCGCCGGGCGGGGAATCCATTGTCCGGGTGCTCTTCGAACCGCAGGACGCCGGACCCAAATCCGCCACGGTCACCATTTTCTCGAACGCCGGTAGCAGCAATCCCTACACCATCGATTTCACCGGGAACGCGGTGGGAGGAAACGGCGGTTTGGGGAGGGAAGACTGGGGCACGCTTCCCGTGGATTTTCCCGCCGATCCCGCACCGCTCGTCGCCGGCCCCACGGAAATCTTCGACCCGGAACGCAGTGGACGCTACGAGGGTATTCTGGAACGGGACATCGCCTCGCATCCCGGGGAAGGAACCGTGAACTGCCTGCTGCGCGCGAATCGCCGCACCGGGCTGGGCATGATCACCGGAATCGTGTCGCTCGACGGATTGCGCCTCAGGCTGCGTGGCGAAATCGATGCCGCGGGCCAATTCGTCGGCGATCTCTTCGGCAGAGATTCCGAGCAGTGGACCTGGAGCGCCCGACTTCACCGGAGCGATGCCGGTGGCGAACAATTGGCGGGCACGCTGACGCACACCCCGAGCGGAGATCGCTGGAATTTCGTTGCCGTACCGAATCGCTACCATCCGCGCTTCAATCCGGCCCCGGAAAACGGCCGCTACACCGCCATCCTACCCTCCCTGGAGGAGTCTCCCCTGCTCTACCCCGGCGGCCACGGCCATTCCGCCTTCGTGGTCACCACCCGGGGAACCACCCGGCTCCTGCTCTGCCTCGGCGATGGCAGTCGGAGCGTGATCTCGAGTTTTGTCACCGAAGATCACCAGTTGCCGATCTTCACTTCCGAGCTTTCCGGGGTCGTGACCTTTCGCGAGCGACCGGACATCAGCGACGCCGATGGGATCCTGCATTGGACCAAGGCTTCCAGTTCCCGGGAGGCCCGCTACCCGGGCGGATTCGATCTTCCCGTTCATTTCCTCGCCAGCGCCTATGATCCCGCGCTCCCCGGCGGCTGGGTGTTGCCGGGCGCCGAGTCCGCCGGAGGAAACTTGACCGTGGAACTGGTGGGCGAGGGACTGTCCGAAGCCCGGCCCGTGTCCTGGGACGCGACCAACCGCATCACCCACAGCCCACAGGGGAGGGAACTGCTCCGGCTGCGGGTCCTGCGTGGCAACGGGTTCGTGAAAGGATTCTGGTGGGATCGGGAAACCGGCAGTCCCCGGTTGCCGTTGTCGGGAGTGGTCTTTCAGGCACAGGACGGTGTCTTCGGCACCGCGGTGGACGCCGGGTCGGTCGGTCGCTTCGAGATCGTCCCCTGACCTCGGTCTTCCGGTTCCTGGCGGGATCGCCTCTTGGCACATCCGCCCGCTGGAGTTAGGATGTCTGCCCATGACCTCCTCCCTTTCCCGTAATCTCGCCCTGGCGACCCTGGCGGTGGCCGGACTCCTGCTCACTTCGTGCATCGAGAACTCGACCGTCATCCGCGTGGCCAAGGACGGCAGCGGCGAGATCTTCGCCCGCTACTACTTCTCCCCGCAGGTCAGCGGCATGCTCGGAATGATGAACGGATTCGCCGCGCAACTTTCGGGAACGGAAGGCGCCGCCGGTTCCACCGCTCCGGCGCCCAGTCCGGAGGAATTGCTCAAGCCCGACCAGGCAGCCCTGGAGGCCGATGCCGCCGCCTACGGAAAGGGCGTCAGCTACGAACGCCATGAATACGGGAAGAACGCCAACGGCTGGGAGGGCTACCTGGTGGTCTACCGCTTCGAGGACATCAACCAGCTCAGCTTCAATCCCACCGAACCGCCGGGCCCTTTCGACGATCTCGCCAAGTCCAATCCCGCCGCGGCGGCCGCCATCGAGGAACAGACCGCCGGCAAGGAAGTGGAGTCGCCGGTGAAGTTCACCATGGCGGATGGCGTCCTCACCATCGACACCGGGGTCTCTCCCGATACCCTCAACGAGATCGGCGAAGCCGGGGGCAGCCTCGGCGGGGGCGGAGGCCTGCCCGGTGGCGGCGCCATCGAGGGCCCCAACGGTGCCCAGATCGATCCGGCGATGGCCATGCAGATGGCGGCCGGCATGTTCCAGGGCATGCGGATCGCCTATTTCCTCCGCATCGACGGCGAGATCGCGGAAACGAACGCGACCTACGTCGATGACACCCTCATCACCATGAGCGACATGCAGCCCGGCAAGATGATGACCGATCCGGCCTTCACCGAACTCGTCAAGGAAGCGCAGGCCGTCCAGGCGAACGGCCAGCAGCCCGACGAAGCCCAGGTCAAGGCGATGATGGAGAAGGTCAAGGGCATCGAAGGCCTCAAGATCGAGACCCAGGAGCAGGTCACGGTGCGCTTCAAATAGCGAAGGCCGGTCTGCTCGGCAGCGCCAGTTCGCGATTCCCGCGGATCACGAATGTCCTTCGCTACGGCCGGGCCAATTTCCAGTCCACGTCGAAGAAGCCGTTGGCCACGACGCGACCGGGAGTTTCACCGTCCGGATCGCGGTCGAGGGCGATGATCGCCCAGTCGCCGAGCTTGGGGTTCTGGAGGGAATTGGTGCGGTCGTGGGCTTCGCGGAAGGTGTGACCACTGTTGATGACGACGTAACGCTCCGGGTTCAGCGGGTTGGGAAACACGAAGGCGGCCACGTGATCGGCGGCGGACCAGCTCTGTTCGCCGAGATGTATCTTCCCGTTCTCCCATTTCACCGGCAGCCCGTCCGCCATCTCGGCGATGAGACGGTTGCTGTCGGGATCCCCCCAGAGAACGAGATTCTTTTCCTTCACATCGACGGAATTGACGTCCCCGACTTCCTCGACCGGCAGTTCGCCCCGCATCAGCGCCCGCCAGCGCTCGGCGAAATGGGCGAACTCGAAATCGGTCCAACGCCGCACCTTCGGTGCCGCCGGCGGTGAGTCGGGCCCCACCACCAGGAACGATTCGAGAAAGGCGTCGTCGATCGGCCCCTGGAGGCCCGCCACCTTCCGCAGTCCGTCGGGCTCGCCCCAGGACCAGTTTCCCTCCCCGTCTTTCTGCAAGCGTACGGAAGCGACCGGGAAACCGGGGGACTCCACCTCCAGGACCTGGCCATCGATCGTCAACTTCGCTCCCCCGAGATCGCCGCCTCGACGTGGCGCATCGATCTGGAGAAGGGCGACGTTGCGGGTTTTCAGTTCGATCACGCGCCCTCCCTCTTCCTGGCGGCCATCGATCCGCGTGTCCCGCCAGATCTTTTCCTGTCCCAGCACCCGCACCCAGAACATCTTGCCGTAGCGGGGCGTCGCCGTCTGCAGGGTGACGGTTTCCGGCGCCCTCGGCCTCCCTTTCTCCCAGCATTCCTCCAGCCAGGCCCAGATCTCCTTCACCGAATCGTCGTGGTATTTGTGTCCCATGCCCGGACCGATGACGTGGCGCAATTCCCTTCCCTCGGCGGCGAAGGCCTCGGCCATGAGATCGGCCGCCTGCTTCTGCTTGTCCTCCTCTCCCGAGTAGGCGAGCACGGGAACATTGAACAGGTTGCGCACGTAGTTGGGCACGTCGTAGACCTTCCAGAGAATCTGCTCGACTTCCGACGGATAGGTCTCGGGCGTCAATCCATTGTAGCGGGCCGTCTCGGCGAATCCGGCCCCGGCATGAACCGCGCAGAAATGGTCGGTGTAGTGCGCCCCGATATGCCAGGCACCCGCTCCCCCCATGGAGAAACCGGCCAGGGCGATGCGATCGGGATCGATGGAATACTGGCTCTTCACGTGCTCGATGACCTCGAACACGTCGATCTCGCCGGCATGCTTCCATCCCACGCACTGCCGACCGAAGGGATGCACGATGATCGCCTCCTGCTGATCCGGCACCTTGCCACCCAGCGCCTGCGACTTCGCCAGGCACCGCTTCATGAAATGGACATCGGTGATCTTGTCGCCACGTCCGTGCAACCAGACGAGCAGGGGCACCGGCCGGGATAGGTCGAGATCTTCGGGAATCTCCAGGCCGTAGGGCTGCACGGATCCGTCGATCCGTGAACGATATCCGCGCACCAGCAACCCTCGCTGGTCCGCCCAGGGGGTGCGCTCGTTCTCGAGTTGCCGGAGGCGTTCCTCGCCGCGATCCAGCATCTCGGTCAGGAGCGGGAGTTCCTTTTCCGCATAGATTTCGCCATGCAACAACGCCAGCCGGACCGCCTTGCCGAAGATCTCGACATCGGGCGCCAGGAGATGATTGCCCACGCCCCAGGCATCATCGAGAAAGGTCTCCAACCGCGCTTCGATTTCTGCCCGCAGGTCGGCCGGGATCTCGATGCCGGCCGGGGGCAGGCGCCGTTCGATGGCGGGAATGCCCCCTTCCCCGGTTTCCTGGCCTTCCACGATGGCGCCGCCAGCCAACCAGGCGAACGCGGGAAGAAGAAGAAAAAGCACCCGCTTCATGGTCGTGAAAATACGGTGTCTGGAAATGGGAAATACCGGTTCAGATCATCTCCTCCTCGGTGATGGGATCGACCCAGCCGATCACCTTGCCGTTCTGGAGCAGGCACTTCGCTTCGCCCGGAAACACGCCGAAAATGGTCCTGGCCTCGTATTTCACCGTTACCGTGTCGAAGCTGCCCTTGTAGACATCCCCGTTGATCGTTTCCCGACCGTTCCACCGAAACCCGACCGCTTCCTCCAGGTTGAAGGCCTTGACCGCTCCGCCGGCGAGACTGGCCTTCACCGGCGCAAAGCGGGGATCGCCCGATTCATCGAACGAGCCGGCCGACTCGCCCGTCAGTTCCGCCAGGGCGTCGGGCTTGGCCAGCAGCGCCTGCTTGGCTTTTTCCCGCTGCTGGCGGATGCGGTTGGTCATGTTGAGAACGAAACTGTTGTAGCGCTCCTGGATGCGCTTCTTGAGATCCGTCTTGTCGACGGCGATCTCGCTCCTCATGGAAGCGTTCGCGAGGCTGGCGACAATGAGGGTCTGCCCCTGGAGACGCACCGGTTTCACCAGGGTTCCTGGAACGGCCACGCTGGCACCGATGACCTTGCCGCTGCTGTCGCGCAGGCTGAACGGAATCCGATCCTGGATGGCCACCTCTTCGGGGAAGGCGCGCGCGGGAATGTTGTTCCAGTTGTCCACGATCTGGGACAGAGGCACGAATTCCGGGATCGGGTAGCGCTCGGCCACGATGCGGTCGATCTCCCCCGCCGGAGGCGAATCCGACACCGCGGTTGTCCCGGGCCCGCCGGCTGTCGGTGGCTCCGGTCGGGCTCCTCCGGCCATCTCCGGTTCGTCGGTTTTCCCCGGCAACGGCATGGCCGGTTCTGCGGGGCTGTCCCCGTCCTTGTCCTCGTCCGGAAAGGCGGCCGGGGCCGCGTCTCCTTCCACGCTCCTTCCGGCGATCTTCTCGATCAGCGGGCCGATGTGAGGTTTCAGGTAGGGATCGTAAAACCAGTAGGCCGCCACCGCGCCACCGACCAGGATGAGGAAGACCAGGAATTTTTTCATCGCTTCCCCATGCTTACCCGGATCGCTCCCGCGATGCAAGCCCGGCAAGCGCCTCCCGGGGTGGCGTGGATGACCGGATCTGGTATCCCTCAGGATTCCCGCCACCCGACACCACCGCCGGCCTGGCGCGCGACCGCTGCCGCCACGGGATTGATGGCTTCGTCCTCGTCGGAATCGCCGGCGGAGGGATCCAGCCAGTTCGGCATGGGGATCCAGGGCTGATCCGACTCGATCTCGGAAGCGGAAACCATCACCGGGTGAGCCGCGGGATTGGATCGCTTCGGGAGCCGGACGGAGTTCCCATCGACCACTTCCAGGAACTGCCCCTCCACGGTTTCCCCGAGGAGAATCCGGTCCCCGTGCTTCAGGGCCACGCCCGCCGGATCCATCACCCTCTGGCCGTTGACCCGGGTACCGTTGGTCGATCCGAGATCGACGATGCGATAGCCCCCGGAATCGGACTTCACCAACCTCCCGTGTCGCGAAGAGATCGCCTTCACATCGAGCACGATCCGGTTTTCCTCGCTACGCCCAATGCCGACCCGCTCGCCGGTGAGCCGATACTGGACCGGATCAGTGTCGGGAGCGGACAGGATGAGACTGAAACTCTTCGCCATACAGCGGGAACCATAGGAAATCGCAGCCCCCACCGTCAACGGGATTGGTGACGGATCACCATCCGAAAATTTCGACGGTTACGGTTTTTCCGAAAAAGCGGGAGAGCCTTTGACGGTCACTCGCTTTTCTTCTTCTCGGCCTCCGCTTTTTTCTTCGCCGCTTCGACCTCGTCGGCCGGCACGAACTTGAGCACCGTCCCGTTGATGCAGTACCGCTTGTCGGTGGGCGTGTCGAAGCCTTCGCCGGTGAAGACGTGACCGAGGTGGCCGTCGCAGACCGCGCAGCGCACTTCGGTCCGGGGATACCCGAGCAGGTAGTCGGTGTCGGTCGTCACGTTCTTGGCGTTGGCGGGATCGTAGAACGAGGGCCATCCGCAATGGGAATCGAATTTCTCGTTGGACGAAAACAGCTCGGCGCCGCAGCCCGCGCAGTAATAGGTGCCGGCTCCCTGCTTCTTGAACTCCTCGTAGACCTGGCCATTGGCTCGCTCGGTGCCGGCCTGGCGAAGAATGCGGTACTGCTCCGGAGTCAGTTCCTTCTTCCATTCCTCGTCGGACTTCTTGACGGGGCCCTTGGGGGATTCGGGAGCTTTCTCGGCGACTTCCATGACGGTATTTGATTTCGAGGGTTTCTTACCGGTGTCTTCGGCCCGGGCACAGGCCAGGATCAAAGCGGCCGCGACCATCGCGACCCCGGCGGCGGAGACAAGGCGGGGATTCTTCATGCCTACATCATACCGGACTGGGGCGCCGGGTCAAAAGCCCAGCATCATCCGGATTTGCGGACCGGCCTCCGGCAAGCAGGAAACGCGACTCGCGTCACCGGACACCCGGGGCGTTTTCGGGATTGAATTGCCGACGTGACCCGGGTTAGCCTCCAGGGAAATTCCACCTCCGAACGATGTCCTTCCCGTCTCCCTCACCCGCTCGCAGCATCTTCTTCTTTCTGGCGATCGCCGTAGCCCTACTGACCCTCTTCGCTCCCGTGGACGCGTTCGCGGGTCCTGGCGGCGAGATCGTCGAGGCCGCCTTCAAGACCAGGATCGGACGAATCGTGATGCTGATCATCGGCATCATCCTGGCACCCTTGATCCTCTGGTATTATCTCAAAATGCGGCGGGGGGTGAAGCAGACCCGAGAGGACCTCGCCGAATTGGCCCGGGTCTATCCGTGGTTCGAGTGGAGCCTCATCGAGAAACGCGTCCACGCGACCGCCGCCGCCATCTACGGGGAATGGTCGTCGGGAAAACTGGATCGATCCGCCCGATACCTGACCGCGGAATACCTGCAGGCGCAGAAAGACATCCTCCAGATGTGGGAGGACGAGGGACGGCGCAATGTCACCGAGGTGAAACGATTCGGAAAGATCGTTCCGCTGCTCGTGCTCGCCCAGGACTGGACCCGCCCAGCCACCGTCTTCGTCCGCATCGGGATCACCCTGAAAGACTTTCTCGTCGACAAGGCAACCGGCAAGACCATCAAGGGCAGCAAGGACGGCTTCCAGGAGGTGAACCAGATCTTCATCATGGTCCACGTCGATGGCGAATGGCTCCTCCACGCGATCGAACAGGGAGACGAGGATCTGAACCTGGCCTCGACGCAGAACGAAATCCTCACCCCGGTGACGCAGCTGGACTTTCAGCGGGTCTCCTCAAAGCTTGCCGGCACGAAGGCGGCGGAGGATGAGCCTGCGACCGAGGTGGAACGCCCCCGTGTAGGCGTAGAGCGCCAGGATCACGATCGCTGATACGATGGCGAGCCAGATCATGGGCCGCCAGAGCAGCGAAAACGCCCACCACACCACCGGAGTCGCCAGGGCGCCGATCAGGGTCGTGCGATTCAGGGGAAGATAGCGGCCATTCTTGAAGAACGGGTGCTGACGGACTCTCTCATGGGCGATGGCCTCGAAGGTGGTCCCGTCACTCGGGTCGAGCCGGAGAGCTTCGAAAAAGTGGCCTTTCGCCTCGGTGTCCTTCCGCCCCTCGAGCAGGCGGAATCCGGCCTCCAGGAAATTCGAGGATTCCTCGGGAGCCGCCTCGAGCGCTCGGGATCCGAACTGCTCGGATAGTTCCTTTTCCTCCGCCAGCCGATAGAGGACCTGGAGCGCGTGGAGCACGAGGTAGTTGTCCGGATCCAGCTTCAATCCCTTGCGCGCCGTGGCGATTCCCTCCCGGTTGCGGCCCCGGGTGGAGAGGAACTGCCCGAGAAAGGCGTAGTTCTCCGGGTCCTCGGGATCGAGACGAACGGCCTCCCGAAAAGCCCGTTCCGCCGCCACTTGGTCCTTGGACACCTCGTGGCTGTAAAACCCGAGCAGCAGGTGCGAGCGCGAGTCTTCCGGCCTGAGTTCCAAGAGGCGTCTGGTGGCGTGCTCCGCCGCCCCCGCATCGGGAATCCGCAAGGCCGCCAACCCCGCCAGCAGCAGTGCATCGGGATCGTCGGGCTCCAGCGCCAACCCTTGCTGAGCAATCGAGAGAGCGTTCTCGGAATCGTTGCGGTTCAGAGACAGCCACCCCATCTCGAGCAGGGCGCGAAGACGTTCCTGTTCCATGCGCCCATAAGACCACCGAACTCCCGGAAGGGCGAGGCAACATTTTCCCAATCGGCCGGTCATGAAGCCATCTCGGCGCGGCTTTCCCCGCTTGCCAAGACAGCCGATTCGGGGTCAGTTGGAGAACGGAATCCGCCCCCGCCATCCCGGAAACCCGAGCCCGCCGGGCCGAGTGTTTCCCGAGATGGACCCGATCGGAAAACGTCTCCAATTCTCTTCACCATGTCCACCATTCCCGGCTCCCAGATCATCGAACGCCTCCGCTGGCGCTATGCCACCAAGCAATTCGATCCCGATCGGCGTATCGGCGACGAGGACTGGCGCACCCTCGAGGATGCCCTCGTTCTCACCCCTTCCTCCTATGGTCTCCAGCCCTGGAAATTCTTCGTCATCACCGACCAGGACCTCAAGGATTCACTCGTGGCCTCGGCCTACAACCAGCGCCAGGTGGCCGATTGCTCGCACCTGCTCGTGATGACGGTCCGCACCGAGATGACGGAGGACGATATCGATCGTCTCATCGATTTCACCGCCGAGGTCCGGGACCTGGAACGGGAAAAACTCGCCGGCTACCGCAACGTCATGGTCGGTGACATCGTCCACGGCCCCCGATCCAAGGACGCAACCGGCTGGGCCAAGCTCCAGGCCTACATCGCCCTTGGGAACTTCATGACGGTCGCGGCGATGATGGGGATCG
>JAUIGT010000122.1 GCA_030432615.1 Verrucomicrobiia bacterium | reverse complement strand
TCATGGTGGGGGGGGCGGAACGGAGGACGAAGCGCGAGTGAAGAGGGTGAGATCGGAGAGGAAACAGAGTGAGTTGTCCTGGTCTCTCCCGAGCCTGTCGGAGCCGTCGGGGTTCCTGCGTGAACCCCGACGGCTCGAAAGACAGCTCAATGGTTGGATTCAGAGCCGTTCGATGATCCGGGCAAAAGCTCCCTTGAACATCTGAAACCCTGAGGTCCCCGGATTGAAACCAGGGAGAGCGGAGTCATCAGTCGCTCGCACCGGTGTACTTGAGAACGCCGTTCTCGATGGAGAGATAGGTGAGGGCGTCGGTCTGTTCCTCGGTGCTGAGTCCGGGGACACCGAAGAAGGTGCCGTCGAAAGCGCCGTCGCTGGGGGCGCCACCGGTGACGATGGCGGCCACGACCACGGCCTTGTCGGTTTCGGTGCCGATGAAGTCGAGGCCGGCGGCCGACGCGGAAGCGCAGACGGAAGCCAGGTTCTGGGCGTTGCGGCGGTTCTTGGACTCTTCGGCGGTTTCGTTGATCTTGCCGATGTTGGGAATCGCGATGGCGGCGATGATGCCGATCACAGCGATGACAACGAGCATTTCCACAAGGCTGAAACCGGCCTTGAGCGCGTTTCTACGGGTTACTTTCATGGTGTGTTTGGTTGGTGTTGTTCCAGTTGTTGTTGGTTGCTTGAGCCTCGCCACCGTTGGGGTTGGCCTCCACGGAAAATCATTTTAGTCATAAAAACCATAATATCAAATAAAAACTGTAACGATTTTTGCCGTTTCTCAGTTTTGGTTCCCTTGGTGGGTGGTTTCTCGCACTTGCGATTCGGAAACGGCAGAAGATTGCGGCGTGCTACTTCTTCAGCAGGGCGTCTCCGAGGCTGAAGACGGGGGCGTAGATCGAGTAGATGAGCCCGCCGACGAGCCCGCCCAGCACCACGATGGTGAACGGCTCGATGAGCTTGTCGATCTGGTTGGCGATGCCGTCGAGTTCATCCTCGTAGTCCTCGGCGATCTCGTTGAGCAGTTCGGTGCCGGCCCCCGTTTCGGCGGCGACTTCCATGAGCCCGCAGATGAGGCGACCGTCGTTTCCGAGCCAGTGGGATTCCACGAGAAAGGCATCGGGCAAGGTGAGCCCGTTGAGGATGTGGTTCTTCACCTTGTCGAAGAAGGTCTTGTAGTAAACGTGCCACGAGGTGTCGCGGGTGATCTCGAGGGCGGTGGAGAGTCGGACGTTGGCCTCGATGAGGAGCGCCAGGGTGCGAAAGCCGACGGCGGCGGCCGACTTGCGCACGATATTGCCGACCACGGGCATCTTGACGAGCGCGAGCTGCACATTGGGAATGGCGATGATCTTTCCCCAGTTCTTGAAGATCGCGATGAGAATGATGACGGGAATGGCGACCATCCACGGCTGCTTGAGCAGCACGTTGGAAACGTTCATGAGGATCTTGGTCGGGGTCGGCAGGTCCGAGCCGAGCTGGGTGTAGAGCTTCGACATCGCGGGAACGAGGGTGAAGCTCATGGTGATGACCACGCCGATTCCGAGCGTGAGGACGATGCCGGGGTAGATCATGCCGCCCTTCAGCTTGCGGATGATTCGCGAGGTCTTGCGCTGGCTGTCGGCCACTCGGCGGAAGATTTCAGGGAGGCGACCGGATTCCTCGCCGGCCCGGATGAGGGCGATGATGTCCGGGGGGAAGAGATCATGATGCCGAGCCATGGCGTCGCTCATCTTTTCCCCCTGGGTCAGGGCGTCGGCGATCTCGGCCACGGCGCCCCGGTAGCGGGGGGATTTCACCCGATTGGCCTGGAGGTGAAAGCTCTTGATGATCGGGATGTTCCGATCGAAGCATTTCGCGAGACCGTTGAAGAGGGCGACCCGGTCGTTCTGTCCGCCCTTCGGGCTGGTGAGACGCTGGATCTGTTCATCGGCACCGGTGATGTCGGAGATCTTCGCGGTTTCGACCTCGGTCTTGCCGGAACCGACGAGCGCTTTCTCATCGGTATCGGTGTCGACCAGCGTGACGGTGTCGCGTCCGGTGTGGATGTTGCTGAGAACGACTTTCTTGAGCATGGGGCGGAACGGTTGCTGGGGAAAGTGAAAGGGGAGGTGCGGGCAATGCCCTCTCAGGGGACCGTGCGAGAGGTGGGAGATCGAAAGGCGCGCAGGGTGAGGGTCCGGGAGGCGTCCTTGTCACCCCCTGTCCAGGTCCGGCCGGTCCAGGACTGGGTGGCAGAACCGGGGTTGAAGGTCACGCTGACGTCCGCGTAGGGCATGGTCACGTTGGGAAGCCCTGGAACGGTGGGCGAATGGGCCACGGATTCCGTTCCCGTGGCGATGGTGAGGTCGGAAACGACGGGGTCTGCGGGCAACAGGGCTTCGACCTGCGTGGGGGAAAGGCCCAGGCGGTAGAGCTGAGCCGCGTTTTCCTGGTAGTTGAGCGCGGTGGCGGTGCGCTGGCTCATCTCGTCCTGGGTGATGAGGGCCAGGGTGAGGCTGGAGGCCGCGCTGACGCCGATCATGAGCACGATGCCGGCGACCAGGGCCTCTACCAGGGTATAGCCGCCACGACTGGCGCGGCGATGGAGCGAAAGGAGGCGCATGAAATCAGGGATTGTTGACGGTGAAGGTTTCCACCCAGGCGTTTCGTGACGCCAGGGGACGGAGCGCGGCGATGACATCGGGATCGGTTTCCCGAGCCAGCACGGTGGCGCCGTCGGCGACGATGATGGATCGATTCGTGCGGATCCCGCCCTTGAAGGTGACGGTGCTGACGGTGCTGGCGGAGATCCGCAGGCCGACGTTGTCGAGATCCATGATGGCCCGCCATTCGGGAAAGGCGGTGGTGCCGGTCACCTGCACGGTGATGTCCGTGTTGTCGCTGTATTTGCGCAGCGCCAGGATGAGGGGGCGGGCGTTGGCCCCCATGAGGTTGAGGCTGGCGAGCGGCAGGCCGCCCGTGCTGTCGTTGTAGGCGACGATGACCAGCGGGGACATTCCCGCGGCGGCTGCGAGGGCTGAGGAGTCCTCCTGTCCCCGCAGGGTCAGGGATGACAGGCCGTTCCGGATGATGACATTCTGGGCGGCGGGATCGTCGAGGTCGATGTAGGCCGCGCCGGTGGAATCGATGGCGACGGCGACGGGGTTCTGCTCGAGGACACCCCTGACCTGGACCGGGGTGAGCGGAGTCGAACCGTTGACCAACTGGAAGAGCACATCTTCGGGCAGGGGCTGGTTGTCTTCGAGAATTCCAAGGAGAACGGTGGCGTCGGCGGTGGTGGTCGCCTGGCTGATGGCCGTGGTGAGGACGGCGGAGGAGAGTGGCGCGTAGGGCTGCAGGGCCGTTCTCACGCTATCGAGTAATCCGATCTGCGCGGTGATCAGGGCCAACAGGGTGGCGTCATTGGCGGAGGTCGGATTGCTGGCGGCGCCCGAGCATTCCACGAAAGGCTGGTCTCCGGGGAGCGGATTGCCGGTCAGCTCGGGGATCGTGTCGAGGTAGTCGTTGAAGCCGATATCGGGATTGTCGATCAGGTGGCTGACTCCATTGAAGGCGGGAGCGCCGTTGACAAAACCCGACGTGCTGGGAGGCAGGGGAAGGTTGTCGGGAGTGATGGCGTTGTCGGAAGTATCGACAAAGCCGAGGCTCGGCGCCGCGGGGTTCGCCTGGATGACACGGTCGGCCTTGAGGGAAGCGGTGCTGGTGGCGTAGTTGCTGTTCCAGAAAACGGCGCGTCCCTCCACGGAAAGGGAGCCGGTGAATTCGATGGCCGGCAGCCCGGAGGCCTTCTGCGATTCGACCACCAGGAGGTCGCCACCGAGTGCGGGATGAATCGATTTGGCCTGGAACTGGCGGGCGGATTTGTTGCCGTTCAGCAGCACGGACCCGTCGATGTCCGCCGAAAAGGCGGTGTCCGCCACCGCCCCGGTCTTGTGGAGGCGCACGCTCGCGGAATAGCCGAGGGGCGTGGCGCCGAGGCTGGTGAAGTCCGAGGTCTGGCAGGTTCCCCAGTCACCGGAAAGGGTCGCGGAGGACTCCATGATCGATCCATCGAGTGTGGTGGAGGAGCGCTGTAGCATCACCTCCTTGGCCAGGGCGGCGCTGTTGGCCGCGCGGGCACGACGCAGGGATGCCTCCTCGCGAGCCAGGGCTTCCTCGCCCTTGGCCTGGATCAGGGAAAAGAACGCCGCGGCGCCGATGGTGCCGACGCCCGCGATGACGAGGCAGATCACGAGGATGCTGCCGCGCTGATGACGCTGTTGGTTGCGACGTATCTTCATGGGAGGGAGCTAGAGTGAGGGGAACATCGGGAACACGACCGAGAACCCGGTCTTTCCCGCGAGGTGCCCGTAGGCTTCCAGGGGATCGGCGGTACTGGTGGGAGCCGTCACTGTTTCCGTGGTCAGGGGATTGATGGTGGGGTCCGGGAGCCAGAGGAAATAGAAGGGACTCGACGGACTGACCTTGAAGCGGTCGATGTCCGCTCCCTCGTTCAGCGCGAGGCGAGTGCGGCTCTCGAAGGCGACTACCGAAGGACTGAGAAAATTCTCCGGCCCCTCATCGTAGAAGACATCGTAGTAGTGGGTCAGGGCGCCATTCTTGTAGCGGCGAACGGAGGCGTAGATCCCGGCGGGAGAGGTCAGCGTCTGGAAATCGATCTCATAGACGGCCTGGACCTTGAGGAAGTCCACCTGGTCGGTCGGGGCGATCAGGAAGATGGTGGTGTTCGGAGCCGAGGCCGGAGGGACGTTCCGATAGGCGGTGAACACGCTCGCGGTGGTGGGTTCGACAGAGGCCAGGTACTGGCGAAACGCTTCCGGAGAATCGAGCGGAGGGGCGGTGACCGCGGGATCTCCATAGGGCCAGTCCAGCCACTCGGGTCGCAGGGAATTGAGGCCGGACCGGGCAAGGCAATAGACGCTCTCGGATCGAGCCATGTCCTCGAGGAGCTGGTCTCGCAGTTCCTGCGCGAATCCGATCCGCCCAAGGTTGGGGGCTCCCGGGGCGCGGACCGTGGCGCCGCTGATGCCGTAGAAATTCTGGCACACCGTGGTCCCCAGGTTCAGCTCGTGCACCATGGAGAAGTGCTTGCTGTTCTGGGTGATCGCATTGAAGGTCAGCGCGGCCGTCCCCAGGAACAGGGCGGAGAGCGACATGGCCACCAGCATTTCCACGAAGGTGAAGCCACCACTACGGTGTGCAGGGTTCTCGGCGACGCGGGGAATGATGGAAGGACGGGCCATGGCGGGGAGTTTCGAAATCGTCCGGGACCGGCTGGTCATTGCCCTTCGCTGAATGCCTCGATGGGGATGTTGTTGGGTAGCTTGTCCTTGGCGATCTGATCCGCGGTCGGGCCCTCCATCCGCTTGGAGTGCAGGACGCCGAAGCGCCGCTCCTCCTCGGCTCCCGTGTTTTCGACGATCTTGCCGTCGGCGAGGCGCATGATGCCCGGACCCTTCAGTTGGTAGCGGACCTTGGGGGCGAGATCGTAGCTCAGGGTGAGGCGTTTTCCGGAAAGCTTGCCGGTCTCCATGTCGATCCAGGCCAGCTCGATGGTGTTGTCGGTGATGTTCTCGACGATGAGGTTCTCGGTCTGGCCCTCGATCACGTGATCCACCATGCGGCCGCGTTCGAAGATGATCTCTCCGGCGAGAATCCGCGGTCCCCTGGGGCCGTGGCTTCGGCCGGTGATGGGAAGGGAATTGAGAACGTCCCGGATGAAATCGGCTTCCGTTTCCTGCTCGGTCTCTTCGGTGATGAGATCGACATCGGGATTGCGGCGGGCGAAGGGATTGCGCTCGTCATTCTTGAGCAGGAGAGGACGCTTGTTCTCCGGCATGATGGAGATCACCCGGTTGCGGGCGATCCCTCCGCCGGGCTTCTGCGGATCCGTGCTCGTGGCGATCGACACTTCCTGAGCGGGAGCGATCGCGAGAAGGGGACCCATCAGGACCGCCAACGTGGTGGCGATGGGGAAAGTGATGGAGAAACCGTGTTTCATGATTCCACTGGGTTGGGGTTCTCGCTCGCGGTGGTCCCGGCTTTGGCGGAGTTCTGCTTGGCGACTTCAGCGAGCGCCGGATCCATGATGGGAACTTCCAGTTTGAGCTTCATGTGGATGTTGTTGGCCCGGTCGCCGCGGATGATGTTGCAGCTGGTGATCCGGCAACTGGGGACCTTCTCCTCGAGGCTGCCCAGCCAGTTGAGGGTCTTGACGTATTCGTCCTCGAAATCCAGTTCGCCCTCCAGCACCCCGGTGATGGCGCCGCGTTCCTCGCCCTGGAATTCCTTCAGCTGGAATCGCTGCGTCAGCAGGAAGACGCCCCCGGAACGAATGGCATCGACGACCTTCTGCTCGCCTTCCTGCGGGTTGGTGACCGAGGCGAAATGGGGGAGCCAGTTCTGGTAGCCGTTTCTCAGGTCGAAGGTTTCCCTCTCGAGCATGATGAGATTGGTCTCCGCGATGCTGCGCTGCATCTCGGCGTTCTCGGCCTCCTGCTTGGCGGATTCCGCGGCCTCGCGGGCCAGGTTGGTGCGATTGCGCATCTCTTGGGTGCCGTAGACGATGCCGCCGATCAGCACGAGCAGGAGGAAGCAGGCCATCTTGTGGTTGTTCATGGAGCTTTCGGGATGAAGTGGATGGAGAGAGGAGGCGTCGGGTCATTCACCCTTGTTCCAGATGAGGGTCGCCTGGAAGTCGATGGCGTCGGGCGCCTTCACCTGCTGGGCCGAGTAGGTCTGGTAGTCGATGGCTGACAGGGCATCGAGGGTGGATTCCAGCTGCTCGCTGCCTCCGTGGTTGATCTTGAGGGTCACGAAGAGGTGGGCCGGCATGGCGGGATTCCGGTCCATGTTCAGCTCCGCGATGGTGGAGTTGGCCTGCATGCTGCGGGCGATCGTCACCGTGATCGGTTGTACCGGGCGAGCTCCTTCCACCCAGTCGGCGATCCGCTCGGCGGCCTGGGCTTCCTTGTTGATGCGCCCCTGCTTGTCCATGATGCCGGTCTGCTCGGCGGTGGCGCGTGACACCTCCGCCTGCCAGCTTTTCTCGTCACGTTGATGACCGCGGTAGCTGCTCAGGAAATAGATGTTGGCCGCGATCGCGAGCAGGGTGACGGCGTAGAATCCCACCGGGATGAGCCGGTAGAGCGAGGGAAGACCGCCCGAGATGTTGGGGCGGTCCGTCTTGATGTCCTGAACGATGAAGTCCATGATCTTGGTGGGAGAAAGGGGCAAAGGAAGGAAGCGGAATCGGAATCAGTGGTGAGCCAGGAGATTCCAGAGATGATTCTGATCGGTCAGGTTCGTGATGTGGAAATTTCCCAGCTGGGGGAGGTATTGCTCCTCGAACTCGGTGCCGGGTTCGTCGGCGAGGAAGAGGAACTTGGTGCCGGCATCGGCCGTTTTCAGGAAGGGACGGATGACTTGCGCAATGGCGTTGTTGTCCTGGGGAGGCAGTCCGCTACGGCAGCGAACGTCCTGCCACTGCCCGTTCTTCTGGCGAAGGACGAAGAGGGAATTCTGCAGCCAGGTGATGATGATGAGGTCCTGCGCCTTGCGGGCGGCGTCGGACTCGATCTGGGCAAGCAGGTGGGTGGTCATCGCGAAGAGGCCGCAACTGATGCGGGCCGCGCGCAGGTTGTGATTGCGCAGGGCGTCCTCGACGGTCTGGATCAGGGAGTGATCGCAGGCCATCAACAGGCTGGAACTGGTGTCCTGGCTGTGGTGCAGGGCGTAGCGCTTGGCCCGGTCGTACTTGGTGCCGAGAATGGACTTGGGATTGTTGCGGATGGTCTCGTCCCAGCCCGCCTTTCGGCTGAGATTGTGTTCCAGCGTGATGATGAAGCGGGTGTTGATCGAGATTCCCAGCCAACCGTCCTCGCTGTAGTTGGTCCATTCGTCGGCCATGGAGGCGGCCACGTCCATGAACTCGCCATCGGCCTGGCCCACGTCATCGACCTTCTGCTTCTTGTTGAGCAGGGCCCAGGTGACGTGCCCGCGACTGATGTTCACCAGCACCGATCGACGGTTGGGGAAACGGCGATTCCAGGAGGCCGCCGCGTTGTCCGGCTCGGGGCGGAACGCGGCGAAGGTGAGAACGTCTTTGATGTCTCGGAATTCCATGAGATTCAGGCTTTGAGATTGTCGGCGTCGGCTTCCATCGAGCTTTGGTCGTAGAGGAATTCGGCGACCTCGTGTTCGGAGTAGCCGGTCTTTCTCTTGATGCTGGGGGTCCAGCCTTCGTATTCACGTTGCTTGAGGCTGTGATCGAAGTTCTGCATTCCCTTGGTGGTGCCGGTTTCCAGTTCGTGGTCGAGTCGCTTGAAGTCGCCGCGGCGGATCATGCCGGTGACCGAGTCGTAGGGGAAAAGGATCTCGTGAATGGGAAAACGGCGGTCGCGGGCCTGGTCGAACATGAGTCGCTGGCAGAGGATCATCCGCATCGAATCGGCGAAGGAGAGCATGGCGTTTTCCATCCGTTCGCTGGGGATTAGCTTGAGAAAACGCTGCACCGTCTGGGCGGCACTGGAGGTGTGCATGGTGGCCACGACGACGTGTCCGGTTTCCGCCGCTTGGAGCGCGATCTCGGCGGTCTCGCCATCGCGAATTTCCCCGACCACGATGACATCGGGCGCCTGGCGCAGGGCCGCGCGCAGGGAGTTGCCGAAGTCCAGTTCGTCACTGCCGATTTCCCGCTGGGTGACCAGGGAGGGCAGGGTGGTGGGCAGAATGTATTCGATGGGATCCTCGAAGGTGATGACGTGCTCCCGGCGTCGCGAGGCCCGGGCGGTCACCAGCGAGGCGATGGTCGTGGATTTCCCCGAGCCGGTGGCGCCGCAGACGAGAATGAGTCCGTTCTCCGCCTCGAGGAAGGCTTTCATCGACGCCGGGGGCAGGGAAATCTGTTCCGGGGTGGGAATCTGGGAGGGCAGGAGACGCAACACCCAGCGCAGCCTGCCGCGGGTCGTCAGCCGGTTGACGCGGAAACGCAGCGGGCCGATCTGCCACGCGTAGTCCTCGCACCCGGGAGTCACCGGCAGCGCCTGTTCCGGCTGGAAGACGAACGAATCGGAGATCAGTTCGCCGTTGCGCCGATAGAGAACGCGTTCCCAGGGCGTGATGTAGAAATCGCTGATCCCGCTCTGTTGCGCGAGATGGAGAATGCGATTGCCCAGCGGGCTTCTCTCGTCGAGTCCTTCCATGAGAATTCGGGGAAATGAGGAGGTTCAGGGGCGGGTGATGAAGGTTCCGTTCAGGGTGCCGCGACCGGTGGCGCCCTCGTAGACGTGGAATTCGTTGGAGGTGGAGAAGCCGAACGAGTCGGTTCCTCCAAAGCTCAGCTGCAGCCCGTAATCGATCCCGTCAATGTTCAGCGAGATGTTCTGGGTGATGTTGGTGAGGCGGACGAAATCCGCGCTCGCGGCGGGATTGTCGGAGTTTTCCGTGTTCACCAGGTCGAGCTTCAGGTTGAAGTCGATGGTTTGGGAAGGATCGGCGAGGGCGATCTTGATGTTCAGTTGCACCTCGGTGGCGTGGGAATCATTGAAGGTGGTTCCATTGTGGTAGTAGAGTTCGCCGATCTTGAAGGCGGCACCCGGCGTCACGTTGCTGAAGCTGGCGGCATCGAAGCGCAGGGTGTTCGGTTCACCGGCGTCCACGACTTCCCCGCCGAGGTCGATGGTGGGATCGCCGTGGGAAAAGAAGGTGCCACCATCGGTGATCTCGGAGACAAGCGTGGGCCCGCCAGTGGGATCGGCGAAGGAGCCGCTGACATCACCCGCGAGGTCGGTGGCCACCGGGTAGTAGTGCTCGCTGCGGGTGCCACTGTTGCGGTAGAGTTCGTTGTCGAGCGTGACGTAGCGGGCTTCCAGCGTCTCGTGTTTGGAGACGGCCACCGGTCCGCTGTAGGTGTTCCACCCTCCGGCGCCCAGCTTGTATTCCGCCGTCGCGATCGAGGGATCGGGGACGTTGGTGAAGGCAACGGAGATCGGGAAGCTGTGGCGTGGATAGCCTCCGCCGGGAAGATTGAAGATCGGTGTCGGCAGGGTGGGGGGATTGGGGATGGTGTAGAAACCGTAGGCGATGTAGCTGTCCCGGTAGTTCACGGTGTCCAAGGCGATGGCCTGGGAGCGCAACTCGTCGTTCTTCTTGATGGTCAGCACCTCTCCGCCGTAGTCGGTCCAGGGACCGCTGTTGATCCGGTAGACGAGTTTGCCGATGGCGCTGTCGGGCGCGTTTCCGATGGTGACGGAAAGCGGGAAGTCCTCCTTGGGATACTGGCCGCCCGGGGGGGTGAAGTAGGGCTGGCTCAACATCGTGCGTGGATCGGTCGGGGGCTCCGGTTCCGGTTCGGGCTCGGGTTCCGGCTCCGGCTCGGGAACGGAGCCGGGAGGGGAACTGTCGGCCGGTTCGGTGTGAAGTGGTATGGTGGTCACTCCCGGATTGTTCACCGGGTTGGTGAGCGCATTGTTGTAGTCCCATACCCAGGAGTCGTTGGCTGCGTATTGCACCGTGCCGTGCTCTCGAATCTCCTCGGTGCTCATCATCTCGTTGAGGCTGTCATCGAGTTCGAAACGAACCCCTGCTCCGGTAGCGACGACGTCGAAACGCTTGTCGGTCGCGTTGTAGACCGCTCTCAATTCCCCGGAGCCGCTGGTCACGGGAACGGCAATGATGCGGGGATCGATCATGCGTCCTGCTGGACCTCCGGTGTGCCGGTCGGCTTCCACGGCGGACCGCGTGGATTTGAGTTTGGACACGACCTGGCTGGGTTCGGTCAACCCGTCGAGCGAGCCGCCGTTTGCCACATAGATGTCGATGGCCGAGTTCAACGTGGCCACATCGGACCGGATCTTCTCGCCCTTGGCGACGCGGGAAACCCCGCCCACCGATACCATCGCGATGGTGGCCACCAGCCCCAGGATGGAAAGCGCCAGCAGTACCTCAACCAGGGAGAACGCTTGGGAGGAACGCCGGTTTCCTGGGTGACTTTGGTGGCTGGAAGATGGTCTGGAGGAGCGCATTAATATGAAAATACGTGAAACCTATGAAAATTATCATATTAGCGGAACAGGTCAAAGAAATAAATTTCGAAAAACATTACTATTCTGCTTGATATCATTTTTATGAAAATTATATTTACGGGTATCAAGCCCCGATCCGCACATGAATCGTCTGTATCTCATCCCTCTACTTTCCACTTTGCTGTCGCTCGGAATGAGCGACCCCGCTCGTGGGCAGGTGACAACCCAGCTCTCGGTTCCCAATTCGCCCGCCTATGAACAGGCGGCGGCGCAATTGCGCAAGGCGCCCCCCCGGCAGTATGACTTCGAGGGCGCCATGATGGTGGATGTCATGCGGATGATCGCCAGCGATGCGGGGATTTCCTTTTTCGGCCTTCCGGAAGGCGCAAGTGGGGCGGACCGCCTGGTGACCTTTTCCATCAATGCCAGTCCATTCACTGCGCTGGAGACGCTCGCCCGTGCGAACGGGATTTCGTTGATCTTTGAAAACGGTATCTGGTACATCCGGCCCGCGGACGATACGGAACTGGTGGGGCGCATCTACCAGATCAACTACAACCCGCAGGAGATGGTCACCAAGAACGACCAGGCGGGGGCCATCGGTGGCGGCGGGGGAAGTTACGGTGGCGGCGGTAGCGGTGGCAGTGGTGCCAGTTCGATCGGACTGAGTCTCCAGGGCGCTCCCAACTTCTTCGTCACCGAGCCGAGTCGCCTGCTGGATGGTATTCGCGAAATCCTCGACCTGCCCACCACGGGGCGGAACGCGACCATTGCGCCGATGGGCTCCGTGGATACCCTCGGGCAGCTCTCGCTTGGCCAACTCCAGGGACAGCCCGACGTCTTCGTGCGCACGGGGCAGGGAGCCACCGGTGGCGAGAGCGCGGACAGCGGCAGCCAGGCCAAGGTCATCTGGAATTCGGACTCCAATTCGCTCTATGTCGTGGCCACCCGTCAGCAACACCAGTGGATCGAGGGCTACCTGGCCGCGGCCGACCAGCCGCAACCGCTCGTTGCCATCGAGGTGAAGTTCCTGGAGATCAACAAGGATCCCCAATCCGAACTGGGCATCGACTGGACCGGCACGCTCGGGGGCGGTTGGGGAGCCACCGTGGAAGGTCTCGACGGTTCGATCTCGGGCCCGATCAATCTCGATCGTCCGGGCGACTACACGCTGCCCACGGCCATTCTCAGCTACGACGATGTGAACGTGCGCCTGCGGGCTCTCTTCAACGACCGCAAGAACCGCACCGTTTCCTATCCGCGGATGATCACCCTGGACAACCGGGAAGTCAGTTTCCGCAGTGTCATCAACCAGCCGGTGCTGTCGACCAGCGCCTCCACCAGCCTGGGGGCGGGCGCGACCGAGACGAACTCCATCGAGTACATTCCGATCGGCACGGTCATCAACATCCTGCCCAAGCGACTGAGTGACGGCAAGGTGCTGCTCAACGTTTCCATCACCGTCTCCGACATCATCGGGACCGAGGTCATCAACGGCAATCCCTTCCCGGTCGCATCTTCCCGCGTCTACACCGCGCCCATCAACGTCGAAAGCGGCTACACGGTGGCGATCAGCGGACTGGATGCCGCCGAGGACGACAAGCTGGACCAGGGAGTGCCTGTCCTGGGCAAAATCCCGATCCTTGGCTATGCCTTCAAGTATCGGGGCGAACAGCGGAATCGGCAGCATCTCATGATGTTGATCACGCCGACGCTCATCGATCCCCGGGACCCCGGTGTCCCGGAACGCCCCACCATTCGCAACCCCTGGGGACCGAACCTGCCGCGCTTCGACCCGTTCGCGGACGATCAACTCCCCCCCGAAGAGCAGGATTTCTGGGACAAGCGCGATCAGAAGAAGCGGGCACGCGAGGCCGCGCTGAATCCGGAAACCGCACCCCCCAGCTACCCGATGATGAACCCGGTGCCCGCTCCCGGGACCCGCGGCGGAGGCTTTTCGCCGGCCGCCCACGCCGCCGCTGCTCCCCATGCCAACGCCGAGCGCGCGCCCGCTTGGGCGACGGCTCCGTCCGCTGAACCCACACCCGTGTCGCCGAAATCGGGCGGGCTCTTCACGAAGATCTTCGGGAAGGACGGAAAACGGAAGCCGCAGGACATTCCGACCGGACCGGTCGATGGGGAAGCGGCGGAAGTCGTTCCGGCTCCGGCTCCGGCGTCCGCTCCTCCGGCCACGTCCATGCTCGCCGACGCCGATCCCATCCCGCTTCCCGAGCCGGCGGCCATTTCCGCACCATCGGCGGCTTCCGAGCCGGCTCCATCCGCTGCGAGTGGTGGCTCCGAAGAGGCACTGCGCTGGGATGGCTCCCGTCTCGCCGGTGGAACCGCGGCGGTTCCCGGAGCCGTGGCCCGATTGGAGCAGGAACTGCAGGCCGCTCAGAATGGCGAAACCGGCAAGGTGGCGCAGGTGCGTTCCGACACCAATCGGCTGCTCCAGTACGTGAACCAGTTGCGGGAAGACGGAGAGATTCCCATGAATGGGGAACTGAGCGACGAGTGGTGGACCCTGATCAAGTTGAAGACGCAGGCCAACGCCATCTCTCGAAGCAGCGCGCCCGCCATGGTTGACAGCACCGTCGATCCCTGACCGTTCGCGGTCACCAAACAGGGTCGCTTCCGCGACCCGACACCCTCCGGTCGATATCGACCGCGAAGCGCCCGGCCTCGGCCGGGCTTTTTCGTGGGGGCACAGCCTCGGCATTGCCAAGAGGACCGGGGACGTGAATGGTGGGCGCGATGAA
>JAUIGT010000702.1 GCA_030432615.1 Verrucomicrobiia bacterium | reverse complement strand
TTCCGAGTTTGGCGAGTTCACTTGCGGAGAGTGTTCGTCGTGAGTTGGAGTAGAGGCCGCGCTTTCGCTTGGGCTCGCTGCCGGACCCGGTGTTGGGCTTGGACTCGGCTTTGGGCTCGGCTTTCGACTGGGGCTTGGGGGAATCGGCCTTGGCGTCCGATGACGCGGGCTTGGAGCGCCCACGTCGGCGGGGTCGGCGTTCGGCGTCGGATTGGTTTTCGGCGTCGGCGTTCGATCTGCTCTCCGATTTGGGTTCGGGTTTGGGTTCGGCGATCTGGCTGCCTTCGCTCTTCTGTGGCGGGGTAGGACGGCGGCGGGGTCGGCGGCGTGGGCGCGGGGAATCGTCGTCCTCGGCTCGTGTGTCGTCGCTTTGCTCGTTGTCGTCTGCACGCTCTTCGCGGTTGGAGCGCGATGCGCGTGATTCGGAGTCACGGTCAGCATCGCGATCGTGGGCATCATCTTTCCCCGGGCGGTGGGTGAACTGCCGTCACCGGAGCGCAACGACATCCTCAATCGCTTCCACGCCACCAGTGTCGAGCACCTCGTCGAGATGGCGCGCACCAGTCCCGAGATCCAGCAGTACCTGGCCGGCGTCCTTCAGCCGCGCCACCCCTCCCAACTCTACGAAGCTCTCGTCGAGGGCCTGCTCCTCTTCCTCATCCTCCTCGCCGTGCGCCTGAGGTGGAAGAATCTCTACCACGGCCTCCTCACCGGTCTCTTCTTCATTCTCTACGCTCTCGGCCGCATCGCCGTCGAGACCCTTCGGGAACCCGACGCCGCCCTCATCGCCGGCATCACCCGCGGCCAGTTCTATTCCCTCTTCATGATCCTCATCGGCGCCGCCTTCATCGGCTGGGCGCTGAAGGTGAAACGGCGGAATGGGGAGGTGCCGGGGCGGAGCGCTTCCTGAGGCCGCGCATGATCGCGGCGGACGTCGCGAAGCCGGCTTTCCCGCAAAAACGGGTTGGAAAATCGTGGTTCTGCGGCTTTTTGGCGGGGTTGAACCCTCCCGCATTGTTTTTCCCTCCTCCGATTGATCATGGCTGAGACTTTTCCCGCCCAACTCCAGGCCCGGCTGCAGGACGCGCTCGCGAAGACGAGCGTGGCCGCGGATCTGCCGGACGGCTTTATCGCCGAGGTGACGCCTTCGGCGAACGCGCAGTTCGGCGATTACCAGAGCAATGCGGCCATGGTGCTGGCCAAGCAGGTGCGGACGAATCCGCGCGCGCTGGCGACGGAGATCGTGGACCTTTTCGACACGGCGGACGGTCTCTGTGAGAAGCCGGAGATCGCGGGACCGGGGTTCATCAATTTCCGGCTCACGGCCGACACGCTGAAGAACGCGGTGAATGAACTGCTGGACGACCCGGAGCAACTCGGGGTCGAGCGCGCGGAGGATCCGCGAACCATCGTGGTCGATTTCTCGGCGCCCAATGTCGCCAAGCCCATGCACGTGGGTCACATCCGCAGCACCATCATCGGCGATTGCCTGGCGCGGGTCGGACGTTTCCTCGGGCACGAGGTCGTCACCGACAACCACATCGGCGACTGGGGCACCCAGTTCGGGATGATCCTCTGGGGCTGGAAAAACCTCCTCGACGAGTCGGCGCTGGATGCCGATCCGGTCGGGGAATTGCTGCGCATCTATCGCGAGGTCAACGCGAAGCAGAAGGAAGACGAGACCCTGCGCGACACCTGCAAGGCGGAGCTGGTGAAACTCCAGGCCGGCGACGAGGAGAACCTGGCCATCTGGGAACGGTGCGTGGCGCTGTCGAAGCAGGGGCTTCAGAAGATCTACGACCTGCTCGACGTCGAGTTCGATCACTGGCTCGGCGAGAGTTTCTACAACGATGCGCTGGCGCCGTTGGTCGATGACCTGATCGAGAAGGGCATCGCCGAGGAATCCGAGGGCGCCATCTGCGTCTTTCTCCGCGACGACGAGAAGCTGGCCGACAAGCCCTGCCTGATCCGCAAGTCGGACGGTGGTTTCCTTTACGCCACCACCGACCTCGCGACGATCGACTACCGGGTGGAAAAACTCGGCGCCAACGCCATCTGGTATGTGGTCGGCGCGCCGCAGCAGCTTCACTTCGACCAGATCTTCGGCGTGGCCCGGAAGCGCGGCATCGAGGCCGATCTTCAGTTCATCCCCTTCGGCAGCATCCTCGGCAAGGATCGCAAGATGCTGCGGACCCGTTCCGGCGACACCGTGCAGCTCGCCGATGTCCTCGCCGAAGCCGTCGAGCGGGCCCGGGCGATCATCGAGGAAAAGAATCCCGACCTGCCCGAGGACGAGAAGGCCGAGATCGCCAAGGTCATCGGCATCGGTGCGGTGAAGTACGCCGAACTGAGCCAGTTCCGGATGACCGATTACATCTTCGACTGGGATACCATGCTGGCGCTGAAGGGCAACACCGCGCCCTACCTCATCAACGCCTACGTCCGGACCCGCGCGATCTTCCGCAAGCTGGGCGAGGATTTCTCCGGGGCCGAGGAAATCGTGCTCGATGAAGAGTCCGAGAAGGCGCTGGCGCGGAAGCTGGCGCA
>JAUIGT010000121.1 GCA_030432615.1 Verrucomicrobiia bacterium | reverse complement strand
GCAAGGACAACCTCAGCAACCTGACGCCGCACCCGCTGACGGTTTTCCTCAACTACTCGCACCCACCGGTGCTGCGGCGAATCGAGGCGATGAAAGCTTCTCGGGAACCGGCGTAGGTCTATTTGGCGAAAAACCACGAATGAACGCCAATGAACGCAAATTCTGCCGCTGAATTCTGAATGGATTTGCGTGAATTCGTTTCTATTCGCGGTGGTAACTCGGATCCGACAAAGAGGTCATAGTTGTCTTGGGGAGGTGCAGGTGGCTTTGGCGATCCGCCGGAATTTCTTGTTTTCGTGATCGCGAAATGAGGCGCTGTTGTCGCTCCGAGGAACGAAACGGGTTTGCAGGTTGGCCGGTGGAGAAGGCGTTGCCTGCCCAAGGCTCGCGCGGGCGCGGGCGGGGCAGGAGCCTGGTCGAGCGTCCAGGTCGGGGGCGCCTTGTTCCTGCTGGCGGGAGATCCCTCGGCTCCGCTCGGGATGACAAGAAAAGTGAGGTTTCGCGATACGAGAAACCGGGTGGATTCAACGAACGAATTGCGAGACGACGTCTTTCGGAGCGAAGCCGCGGACGCGGGAGAGCCGAGGGATCTCACCAGCGTCCCTACCGCGCCCGCCTCCTCCTTCCGCGCTCTCCCACCTTGTCATCCCGAGGCAGGAAACAAGTTACCACGGCGTCTTGCCGCCGAAGGCGCGCACCACGCACCAGCCACGCAGGCCTTCGAAGACGGCGACGAGGCCGAATGCGAGCAGGCCCATGGCCCAGAAGGCGGCGTCGGCGCCCCACCAGCACCAGGCCGCGCCGCCGAGGCAGAGCAGGCCCGCGGTCAGGCGAATGATGCGTCCGCGGGTATCGATGTTGCAGCTCCAGAAACTCTCGGTCATGGCTTCGTCTTCGGTAACGTCACTCATCGCAGGAAAGGATGTTGGATTCGGAATTCTCTTCGCGATTTCGACGCTGTCCGGGATTCGCCCTGACAACCTTTCTCACACGTCCTCATCGACGGTCTCGTCCCGCTGATAGATGGGAAGCTGGCGGTAGGGGACGGTGAAGGACAGCACCATCATGGCGGTGCCGTAGGTGCCGCCGTTGCGTCCCTCGGACCAGCTTCCGTCGTCGCTCTGGCGTTCGAGGTAGTGGGTATACATCCAGTCGGCGTACTCGTCCCACCAGCGCCCGCCGAGCTGGAACATGGCCTGGGCGTTGTAGTAGTTGGCGTAGGCCTCGTGGGCGTTGTTGATGATGCGTTCCCGGTTCTTGAGAATGTAGTCGCCGGAGCGGTAGGTGGAATCGGTGCCGTGGTAGCCGGTCAGTTCCAGGCAGAGCAGGCCGCAGCCGGTCAGGGTCTCGGAGTGACCCCAGGGATCGGTGTAGCCGAAGCGCCCCTCTTCCTTGTCGTGATTGCGAAAGACGTAGGCCACGGCCGATTCGATCGCTTCATCGGGCACCGGCGCGCCATTGAGCTTCGCGGAACGCAGGGCCATCAGCGCCCACCCGCTGCACGAGAGGTCGGAATCGCGGGAGTCGGGCTTGTAGCGCCAGCCGCCCTGGTGACTCTCGTTTTTCGGCACCGCCTGGGCGGAGAGGATCAGCTTGGTGGACTTGCCGAGGACCCGGTCGAGGCGCTCCTGGGTTTCGTCATCGACCATCCCGCTGCATTCGGAGAGGAAGAGGGTGGCGATGTTGTGCGCATACATGAGTCCGTGACCGGAATCGCCCTTGTCGAGCAGGCCGTTGTAGTGCTGGCTGTCGAGCACGTAGTCGATGCAGCGATCGATATTCTCGGCGTAGGGGCCGTACCCGGGGAGGTGTCCGGCGGAGAGGAAGGCCATCCCGACCAGCGAGACGATTCCCGTGGAGCGGCCATAGGCGTCATCGTAGGTGCCGTCGGGATTCTGGCTGGAGGCGAGAAATTCCAGGGCGCCATTGACAGCTCGCTCGACTCCCTCGCGATGGCGATCGAACACGGTCTCCTTCGCCTGCTGGGACCAGGCCGGGAATGTCCCTCCCAGAGCCAGGGCCAGGGCCGCGACAGCGAGAATCGACCGGTGGGGAGCGAACGGGTGACGGGAGAAAAGGACGGCGCGGTTCACGACGGCGGAGGAGGGTGGAAAGGGGGCCCGGGCAATCTCACCCGGAGCGACCTCTCCTGTCAACGGCGTAGGCGGGGCGTGCGGATCAACCTTGCCGGCTTGCGTGGATCCTCTTCGATGGGCGCGGCTCCCGGTCACGGGAGGTGGTCCGAGAGCAAGAGAAGAAGAAGAGGTGGTCGCGAAATTGCAATTTGTGGAATTTTCGCTTCCGTGTTTTGCGAAATTTTCATAATCTTCGCGATCTTTTTCGGTATCTGTCCTCCCTGTTCCCCCTGAAAATGTCAGAGCTGACTTTGCCTGGTTATGGTGAGTCCCAGTGGCTTGAGTCTGGATGCACGGGCGATCTCTACCGTTGTCGTCGTGACGACGGAAGCGAAGTCGCGGTGCGAAAACTGAACGCGCTGGCGATCGACCGCGATCGCTTGCGCCGGAATTTTCGGCGTCACCGCGAGGCGCCCCCGCATGAGGGCGTTGCCCGGCTGGTGGAATTCCAGGTCGATGAGTCGCCCTACTTCGCGGCCCGGGAATGGGTGGAAGGTGGGAGCCCGCTCTCGGAGGTGGAGGTTCCCGAGGACGAGTCGGAGGCGTGGGCGATTCTCGGAGAACTGGCCGAGGGGCTCGCCCACCTGCATCGATACGGCATTCACCATGGAAACCTTCATCCGGGGAAGGTTTTCCTCTCGAAGCCAGCCGAGAGCGGACACCGCGTCCGGGTGATCGATGCCGGTCCCGGCCCGGGAGGAAAGGTGCACTTTCTCGATCTCGACGGGAATGCCTGGTTTGCTCCGCCGGAGCAACTGGAGCATCCGGAAGAGTGGGACGATGGGAAGGCCGAGCGATGGGACGTCTATCGCTTCGGAGCGCTCGCATTCGCGTGGCTGAACGGGCGGCTTCCGCGGGGCCTGAGATACCTGGAATCGCTCCAGGCCGCCATCGAGGAGGGCGGGGGACGTCCCGTGCCGATCGATGGCGCGATCCTGGCGGACGACCTCTGTCGGTCTCCCGGATATGCGTGGAGCGATGGTGATGGTCCGGTGACTCGGGAGACCCGCCTCCGCCGCGAGATCATCGACCGTTGCCTGGCCATCGATCCAGCCGATCGCCCCGTGGACATGCGCGAGGTGGTGGCGGCCTTCGAAGCGCTGGAGGTGCGGTTTTCCCGGGAGCGCACTGAAGCGAAGGTTCAGGCCACCATCGAGGAGGCCGAGGCGCGGGTGCGGGCCGAGAAGCGGCGCCAGGCGCGAAAACTGGGGCAGACCCGGCTCACCGCCGCGATGCTGCTGGCGTCGCTCATCGTGACGGCCCTGTTCCTGGTGCGCTTCCGGGAACGGAGCCGCGGCTACGAAAACCGGGCTTCCGATCTGGCCCAAGTCGTGCGGCACCAGAAATCGCAGCTCGAGGACTTCGATCGGCGCTGGTCGCAGACGCAGCATGACCTTCGCACCACCCGGGAAGCCGCCGATTCGGTTTTCGCCCAGGTCGGTCAGGCCAACGTCGCGACCGCGGATTCCCTTCCCGCCGAGGGCAGTCTCGAATACGAGAACCTGGAGAAGTCGCGGGAATTTCTCCTCAAGGCCATCGCCGAAGCCGCCGACGATCCTGCGCGGGAACTGGAGCGGGTGCGGAACCTGCAGCATCTCGCCCATGTCGAGATTCGTCTCGATCGGAAAGTCGAGGCCCAGCAACGGTTCGAGGAAGCCATTCCCCAGTTCGAAGCCTTGCTGGAGGCGCGAGCCGCGGAAATCTCCGTGGTTCAGGACATCGAATCTCGCCTCGCCGATTGTCACGAGACGATGGCGCGGCTGATCGACGCCGACCCGAGCGAGGAAATGCGTCGGGCCCTGGCCGGGGCGGCCCGTTACCTGGAACGGCTCACGGCGCGGCGCCCCGACGACGCCGACTTGAACCGTCGGCGCCTGTCGATCGATTTCCGTCTCGCCCGTCAGCTTCACGAGCATCGGCGGTTCGAGGAAGCGCTCGCCGGCTACGTGGCGCTGGGGGAACGGATCGAGGTGATGCGAACCGGGGAGCCCGACTCGCTTTCGATCTCGGAAATGGTCGGTGAGGTGCAGTTCCACACCGCGCTCACCCTCCGTGAACTCGGGCGGGAGCCGGAATCGGTGCGCGCCTACTTGGCGGCCCTGGAAACTTTCACCTCGCTCGGGTCCGGGCGTTCCCAAACCGACGAGGAATGCCTGCGCTTGGCGCGTCTCTACACCGACCTGGGGGAGTTGTTCCTCGCTGCCGACAGCGTGTCCGCCGATGAAGTCGAGGAGCTCCTCAACGAAGCGCTCCGCCTCGTGTCTCCCGTGGCGTTCCGCCGCCCCGATCACCTGGAGACGGCCATCCTTTTCGCCCGGACCACCGCGCGCATCGGGGCCCTGGAGCGGGATTCCGGTCGTTGGACCGACGGCTACCGAAGTTCGCTGGCGGGAATCGAGCAACTCGAAGCCGCGCTCGAGCAGGCGCCCGGCGATCTCGATGGCCGGCTGACGCTGGTCGAACTGCGAGCCGGCCATACCGAGTTGCTGAAATACCAGGAATCGATCGCCCGCAAATGCCTGGGCAAGGGAATCGAGATGGCGCATCAGCTTCAGGACGAGATCGAGTCGCGGGACGCGAAATGGCCGCGAGGCGTCTGCGAAGGGGCCCGGATCCGGTTGGTGCGGGTTTTCCAAACCTACGGCGAATTGAGCCGGCAACTTGGAGACGTCGAGCAGGCCGAAGCCTGCTTCGAGCGAGCCCATCGCGCCCGGGCCTTGCTCGTGCACCGCGAGGATCAGGTCGGGGAGGGGGACGCGGTTGCCTTTTGACGAGAGGAGGAAGGGTGTTTGAAAGACGGGTGACGGGCGGGGCGTAGACCGGGATACCGCTTGCCCCGAGTTCCCGCGTTGCCGCATGAACGGCAAAAGACCGATGCATTCCGAAGAAGAAATGGCATCGACTGAATCGATGATTTCACGTTTGTTTTCGATTTTCTCGAATCGGAGAGCGGGGCGAATCTCTTTCCATGCCCACGAAATCGCACGCCTCGCGCCATCATCTTCAGCGCCTGATCGCCACCGCGGCGGGAACGGCGGAACTGACCGGTCGGCTTCAACCCGACTCGGAACAGCCGGCCAATCGATTTCCGGCGGGGAGTCGTCATGACGAGGCCGGCGTCGATCGACGCTGGGAATCCCTCGGAGCGAAGGAGGAAGTCCGGGAGCCGCTGAGAGGCGATGCGGCGATCGATCCGCGCTCGTTCGAGTCCCACATCGAGAATTTCATCGGGACCGTCCAGGTGCCGGTCGGGATCGCGGGTCCGCTTCGGGTTCGTGGCTTGTTCGCGTCGGGTGACTATCCGGTTCCGCTGGCGACGACGGAAGCGGCGCTGGTGGCCTCCTATCATCGGGGGGCGCAATTGCTGACCGCCGCCGGTGGAGCCTCGGCCGCGCTGGTGAACGAGGCGGTGAATCGCTCTCCCGCCTTCGCCTTCGAATCCATCGCCGAGGCGGGCGAATTCCTGCACTGGGTGCTGGGCCGACTCGATCAGTTGCGCGAGATCGTGGAAAGTTCGAGTCGTCACGCGCGGTTGCTCGATGTCGGAGCCACCGGCGAGGGGAATCATCTCTACCTCAACTTCGAGTTCACCACCGGTGACGCCGCCGGGCAGAACATGGTGACCCTGGCGACCCAGCGGCTCTGCGATTTCCTGCTCGCCGAATGCCCGGTCAAGCCGCGCCGCGCCTATGTGGAGGGCAATCTCTCCGGCGACAAGAAGGCCAGCGCCCAGGCCTTCACCAGTGTGCGGGGAAAAAAGGTGATCGCCGAGGTGCGGCTCCCGGCGCCCCTGGTCCGGCGTTACCTGCACACCTCGCCGGGCTCGATGGTGGACTACTGGCAGATGTCGGCGCTCGGAGGCGTGCTCAGCGGCACCATCGGGGTGCAGGGGCATTTCGCCAACGGACTGGCGGCGCTCTTCATCGCCTGCGGACAGGATCCCGCCTGCGTGGCGGAGTCGGCGGTCGGGGTGACGCGATTCGAACTGGCGGGGGAGGATCGAGAGGATCTCTACGCCGCGGTGACCTTGCCCAGCCTGGTGGTGGGCACGGTGGGTGGCGGCACGGGGTTGCCGAGCCAGCGGGCCTGCCTCGACCTGATGGGCCTGGCGGGCGAGGGAAAAAGCGCGGCCTTCGCCGAGGTGACGGCGGCCCTGATCCTGGCGGGGGAACTGTCCATCATCGGGGCCCTGGCGGCGGGACACTTCGCCCGGGCGCACGAGCGGCGGGCCCGGGGGACACGGTCGCTGTGATCGCGGGAAAAGCGGGAGCCTTCGTCGCCATGAAACCTTCCCTCCTGCAGCGTGCCTGGATCTACCAGCGGGAACGCTTCCCGGTGCTGGGCCACGGACCGCTGATCCTGTGCTTCAGTCTCTCGGCGATGGCCTTTTCCGCGCTGTTGCATGACGACGCCGTGGCCTGGTTCGACGAGGGAACCTGGGCGCCTTCGGCGGTGGCGGCCTTCGTCACCTGCTTTCTCTTCTTCCTGCAACTGCGGATCGCTGACGAGTTCAAGGACCACGAGGAAGATTGCCGCTACCGGCCCTATCGTCCCGTGCCCCGGGGGCTGGTGAGCCTGCGGGCGCTGGGCATCGCCTTCGCCCTTGCCGGAGCGATTCAGTTCGCCCTGGCCTGGTGGGTGGAACCTCGCCTCGTGCTGGTGCTGCTGCCGGCCTGGGCCTACCTCGCGCTGATGAGTCGGGAGTTCTTCGTGCGCGAGTGGCTCGTGGGGCGACCGATCACCTACCTGTGGACCCACATGTTGATCATGCCGCTGGTCGATTTCTACGCCACGGCCTGTCACTGGATGGTGCGCGATTTCCCGGTGTCGGCGGGGCTGAAATGGTTCCTTGTCGCCAGCTTCGGGAACGGCCTCGTGATCGAGATCGGACGGAAACTGCGGGCCGCGGAAGACGAGGAAACCGGTGTGCCGACCTACACGAAGCTGTGGGGTCTCCAAAGGGCGCCGTGGATCTGGTGGACGGTGCTGGTGATCACCGCGGGGGTGGCTTTGCTCGCGGCGCGGGAGATCGGTTTCGTTCGCCCGATGCTGGCCGTCGTGTTCGTGGCGGTGATCGGTGCGGGGCTCCTGGCCGGAAAATTCGTGCGTGATCCGCGGGCGGGAAGCGGTCGGCGTTTCGAGCTTTTTGCCGGCTTGTGGACGATCGCGCTCTACCTGGCGCTGGGGATCGGTCCCCTGGTGGTGGAAATCCTGACGAAAGCGAACTGACATGAAAACGGGAGCGAAGATTTTCCAACTCGACCAGATGAGTCGATGCCGTGACGCGGGTTCGCCGGACAGGATCGGCGGAAAGGCGGCGGCCTTGGTCGAACTCCGCCGAAGCGGATTCCGGGTGCCGCGCTTTTTCGTGGCCCTGCCGGGAGCCGAAGGGGCATCGATCCGTGCCGCCTTCGACGCGGATTTCGGCACCGGGACAAGGGTGGCCTGTCGATCCTCGGCGCGGGAGGAGGATTCGGCCGGACATTCCTTCGCGGGCCAGTTCGAGAGTTTCCTCGGGATCGACCGCGAGGCCGTGGTCGATCGGGTGCGTGCGGTGTGGGCCTCGGGGGAAAGCGAGCGGACCAGGGTCTACGGGAACGAGCGGGGTGTGGCGGTCACGCGGCCGGCGGCGCTGGTGCAGGAGATGATCGAGCCCGTCTTCGCCGGGGTGGCCTTTTCGGTCGATCCGGTGTCGGGTCGGCGACGGGTGGCCGTGGTGTCTGCGGTGCGCGGCCTCGGGGATAGCCTGGTGTCGGGCGAGGTGGACGGGGAGACCCTGGAAATCGATCGCGATGGCTCGGTGCGGTCACGCTACGGAGACAAGGCGGTCGGCCTACCCGAGGACCTTGCCGTTCAGGTCGTGGAGTTGGCGCGACAGGCGGCGGACTATTTCGGTTGCCCGCAGGACATCGAGTGGGCGATCGATGCCGGCGGAGACCTCTTTCTTCTCCAGTCGCGACCCATCACCTCGCTGGCGAACGTTCCCGATCCCGACGAAGCCCGGATTCTCTGGGACAACAGCAACATCGCCGAGAGCTACAGCGGGGTGACGACACCGCTGACCTACAGTTTCGCCCGGCGCGCCTACGAGCATGTCTACCGGGAGTTTTGTCGCCTGCTCTGGGTGCCGGAGCGGCGGGTGGCGCAATCGGACGGTGTCTTCCGCGCCATGATCGGCCTGGTGCGGGGGCGCATCTACTACAACCTGGTCAGCTGGTATCGGGTTCTCGCCCTGCTGCCGGGTTTCCGGCTCAACCGCGGATTCATGGAGCAGATGATGGGAGTGCGCGAGCCCATGCCCGCGGAAGTGGTCGAGGCGATCGAGCGGGAGCAGTCGGTGGGGCGTTTGCGCGACGCGCTCCACCTGGGCCGGACCCTGTTCGGGCTGCTGGTGAGGGCGGTGTTTCTCCCGCGATCGATCCGTCGCTTCCGCGTTCGCCTCGATGCCGCGCTCGCGGCGACGCCGGCAGCGGTGGAACGTCTCTCGCCCGACGAACTCATCGCGCACTATCGGGATCTCGAATCCCGCCTCCTGCGCCGCTGGGATGCGCCGCTGGTGAACGATTTCTTCGCCATGATCGCCTGCGGGGTGCTGCGGCGCATGGCGAAGCAATGGATGGGCGACGAGTCGTTGGCCAATGCCGGTCTGCGCGACATCGGCGATATCATCAGCCTGGAACCGGCGCGCCGGATTCGACTGATGGCGGAGCGACGAGGCCGGGGAGAATCGATCGAGTCCGACCTGGCCGACTACGTCGAGCGTTTCGGCGATCGCTGCGTGGAGGAGTTGAAATTGGAAAGCCCGACCCTCTCCGACGACGCCACCTCGCTGCGTCATTCGATCGAGTCGTTGGCGGATCGCCTGAACCGGGGCGAGATCGCGGCGGATGCGGAGAAAGGAGAGGAGGAAGATCGACTCGGCGCCGCCCTGGCGAAGTTGAATCCGATTCGGCGACTGACGTTCCGGTGGATGCTCGGGGTGGCCCGGCGACGGGTGCGGGACCGGGAGAACCTGCGATTCGAGCGCACCCGTCTCTTCGGTCGGGTGCGGAGGATCATGCGCGGGCTCGGGGAACGCCTGGTGGAGACGGGTCGCTTGGAAACGCGCGACGACGTCTTTTTCTGCGAACTGGAGGAATTGCTCGGAACCTTCGACGGCACCGCGGCGGGTCCGGTGACGACCGAGGTGATCGCGGCGAGAACGATCGAGTTCGCCGGCTACCGGCAAACGCCGGCTCCCCCGGATCGATTCGAGACGGTGGGGCCGCCCCTCGCTCCCGGCGCGATCCGGGAAACGGAAGGGAAGTCGGCCGAAATTTCCGACGCCGCGAGCGGGGGAGATTGCTTCCGGGGAATCGGGGCCTGCGCCGGCCGGGTGCGAGGACCGGTGCGCGTGGTGCGAGACCCGCGGGGAGTCAGCCTGGAACCGGGGGAGATCCTCGTGGCCCGCCAGACCGATCCCGGTTGGGTGGTGCTTTTTCCCGCGGCATCGGGACTCCTGGTCGAGCGGGGCAGCCTGCTCTCGCATTCCGCCATCGTGGCCCGCGAAATGGGGATTCCCGCCATCGTCTCGTTGCGGGGAATCACGGACCAGCTCGCCGACGGCGATTGGGTGGAGATGGACGGCGCCACGGGCGAAGTGATTCGAGTTGGTCAGGACACGAAACGCGCAACTTCCGACGCGGCATGAAGGCGAACGCTCATCCGGACCACGATACCATCGCGCGGCGGGTGGACTTTTCCCGCATCCGCTACGCCCAGTGTTGGGAGGACGCCGACGTGTTGTTGGAGGGGCTCGATCTCTCGCCGGGCGCTCATTGCCTGTCGATTGCGTCGGCGGGTGACAACAGTCTCGCCCTGCTGACGAAGAATCCGGCTCGGGTACTGGCGATCGATCTCAATCCCGCGCAACTCGCCTGCCTGGAACTGCGGGTGGCCGCCTTTCGCCGGCTCCAGCATGGCGAATTGCTGGAACTGATCGGTTCGCGGCCCAGCGAACGACGGGGAAAACTCTACGCGGAATGTCGCGGGGAACTTGGCGGGGAAGCCCGGGCTTTCTGGGATCAAGAGCCCGCGTTGATCGAGTCGGGCATCGGGTCGGCGGGGAAGTTCGAGCGCTACTTCGAGACCTTCCGTCGCCGGGTGCTGCCGTGCATTCACGGGCGCAGGACCGTGGCCCGGTTGCTGGAACCGAAAACGCCATCGCAGGTTCGGGAATTCTACCAGGGGACATGGGACACCTGGCGCTGGCGAGCGCTGTTCCGGGTCTTCTTCTCCCGGACGGTGATGGGCTGGCTGGGGAGGGATCCGCGTTTCTTCGACCAGGTGGAAGGACCGGTGGCGCCGCGGATCCTCGAGCGGACTCGGCACGCTCTCCGCGATCTCGATCCGGCGGGCAATCCCTACCTGCACTGGATTCTGACCGGTCGGCACGGCCTGGCGCTGCCGGCGGCGCTGCGAGAGGAAAACTTCGAGGGCGTCCGCCGCAACCTGGACCGGCTCGAGTGGCGACTGGCGTCGCTGGAAGAGGTCATCGAGGAGGCAGGCGGGGAGCGGTTCGACGCCTGGAACCTCAGCGACCTGTTCGAATACCTGACGGAATCGCAGACGGAGAAGCTGCTGAAGGGAATCGCCGATCGATCGAATCCCGGGGCCCGACTGGCCTACTGGAACATGCTCGCTCCGAGGTCGCGCCCGGACTCGCTCGCCCGTCGCCTGCGCCCGCTGGATTCGCTGGCGGCCGACCTGCACGACCGGGACCGGGCCTTCTTCTACTCCCGCTTCGTTCTCGAAGAAGTCACCGGTGTCCCGTCATGACCGAAGGACTCGCCATCGTCGGATTCCTGGTTCTCCTGCCGCTGGTGGTGGCCGCGGTTCGCTGGGCGAGCGCGCGCTGGAATCTACCCGCCGAGGTGCGACGCAAGGCGGTTCACATCGGGATGGGGCTGTCGGCATTGTCGTTTCCCTGGGTGTTCGACTCGACCTGGTCGGTGGCCATTCTGGGGGCTCTCTGCCTGGGAATGCTCCGGCTGATCCGGCTCCGGGAGCGGCGCGCCGGGGAGGGGATGGTGTCCGTGCTTCACGGCGTCGGTCGGGCCTCGCTCGGCGATGCCTGGTTTCCGCTCGCGGTCGTGATCGTTTTCGCCCTCGCGCGGCGACACGAGGGCGTCGAAGGCATGCTCCTCTATGTGGTGCCCGTCCTCATTCTCACCGTGGCCGACGCCGCCGGCGCGCTCGTGGGAACCCGCTACGGAGTTCATTCCTTTTCCTGTCTCTCGGGATGGAAATCGGTGGAGGGCTGTCTCAGCTTCTTCTTCGGCGCGTTCTTCAGTTCCCATGTTCCGCTGCTGTTGTGGACGGACACGGGTCGGGCGGAATGCCTTCTCATCGCCACCATCCTGGGCCTGACGGTGATGCTCTTCGAGGCCATCTCGACCCGGGGCATCGACAACCTCATCGTGCCCGTGGCGGCGGCCCTGCTGCTGGAAAGATTCCTGCCGATGGAGGGCGCGGATCTCGCCTGGCGCCTGGCGCTGGTCTCCGGACTGCTGCTCTTTGTTTTCGCTTGTCGAAAATGGACGAGTCTCGAGGGCGGCGCCCTGCTGGCGGCGGTGCTGTTTGGCTACGGCAGTTGGGTCCTGGGCGATTGGCGATTCCTGGTGCCGCCGGTCCTGCTTTTCCTCGAGCACCTCGTGGTCACCCATCGTCTGCGTCGGGTCTGGCAGCCGCGCCACGACCTGACCCCGATCCTGGGAATCGGTCTCAGCCTGCTGCCGTGGGCGGCGTTGGCGGCGTGGCATCCGGAATGGCGGGAGGTGGCACTGGCGGGGTTCGTGACCGGCACCGCCGCGCACCTCTCAATGACCAACCTCGCCACCCGGGCCTTCGTTGCCGGTCGGTGTCCCGATGGTCGCATGAAGCGGCTCGCCTGGGCCAAGGGCGTCTGCGTGATCGCCCTGCCCGGATGGTGGCTGGTGGAGGGCGAGATGGGACGACTGCTGGCGGGACTGGGCTTGGCGGCGGTCCTCGTCCGCTTGACGGTCGGTGTCTTCGTGAGGCTCTCGGGAAAGAGGGATGCCGAGGCCTTCGGCGACGAGGCCGATCGCTGGTGGAGACAGGGTGCGGCCGCCTTTCTTGCCGGAGGCGTGGCCGTTGTCGCCGCGAGAAACCTTTTCCTGATCCTGTCATGACGAAGATCCTGAGAGAACAAGAACCGAGCTGGCTGGCGGACGAGCGTTTCGGCGTCCGGCCCGATCTCTGCCTGTCCCTGGCGAAAAACGGGGAACCGCCCAGAGCCCGGTGCTCCCTCTGGTGGTCGGGGACGCCCCAGGCCTCCTCGATGGCGGAAAAGACGGAGCGCCTCGGGTTGGTGGGACATTTCTTCTGCGCCGATGCCGATGCCGGAGCGACGCTCTTGGAGGGCGCGATGAACGCGCTTCGCGATGCGGGGTGCGCGCGGGTTGCCGGCCCCATGGACGGAGACACCTGGCATTCCTACCGACTGGTGACGCAATCCGCCGACGAGGCGCCGCGCTTTTTCCTGGAACCCTGGAACGATCGGGCTCCGGTGGAAGCGTTCCGGCGAGCGGGATTCGAGCCGTGGTCGCGTTACTCCTCCTCGGAACTGGAACTGGAGACGCCGTCATCCGGCGCTCGGGAACGGCGGGAGCGGATCAAGCGGCGTCTTGCGGATCGCGGAGTCACGCTGCGCGAACTGGACCGGGGGCGTTTCGCCGCGGAATTGGACCGGCTGCACGCGTTGTCGAGCGAGGCGTTCCGCCAGAACTTTCTCTACACGCCGATCGATCGGTCGGCCTTTCATCGACTCTATGTTCCGGTGAAATCGCTGGTCGATCCCCGCTTCGTCTGCCTGGCGGAACGGGACGGAGAAGCGATCGGTTTCGTCTTCGCGCTGCCGGATCGACTGGCTCCCGCGGGAGATCGCCTGGTGGTGAAGACACTGGCGGTGCACCCGCGCTGCCGACAATTGGGACTGGGCACGGTGCTGGTGGAGCGGGTGCAGGAACAGGCTCGCACGGCGGGATGCCGGACCGCGATTCATGCGCTGCAATACGAGAGCAACGCTTCGCTCAAGATCACCCGGAGACAGTCGGGACGACTCATCCGGGAATACACGTTGTTTCACCACCGCTTGGCCGACTCATGAACCTGGTGAGCCTCCTCGAAGAACGGGCGAAGGAGTGTCCGCATCGTCGCGCCCTGGTCGAGGGCATCGGCCGTCACCGGCGGAGCGTCAGCTTTTCCGAACTGGCCGAACGGGTGCGGATCGGGGGCGCCGCGATGCACGCCCGGGGGATCGGGCGCGATGACGTGATCCTGTTCCTCCATCCGGTCTCGATCGAACTCTACGTCGCGCTCCTTGCCGCGATGAGAATTGGCGCCGTTCCCATGCTGGTGGATCCGGGTGCCGGACTGGCGGGTGTCCGCTCGGCCGTCGAACGGGTGCCGCCGTGCGCTTGGACGGGACATGGAAAGGGACGCTTGGCCGCGTGGTTGCTCCCCTCGCTCTGGGGCACCCGGCGGCTGCCTGCGAAAACGCGTCGAACGGCGGAGTCCACTTCGAAAGCGGAGCCCCTGGGGGACGAAGCTCCCGCGCTCATCACCTTCACCAGTGGCAGCACAGGGCAGCCCAAGGCGGCGGTTCGTTCCCATGGATTC
>JAUIGT010000701.1 GCA_030432615.1 Verrucomicrobiia bacterium | reverse complement strand
CGGCTGCCCACGTAACGGCCAGGCAGGATCCAATGAGGAGCGGGACGATCAGGCGTTTCATGGCAGGATACGAAGGAAACGGTTCAGCAGTTCGGGCACGAATTTCTGGCCCGAGGGCAGGAGCTTTGGATTCTCGCCAAAACGGACGATAACGGTGTCGAGTCTCGGCAGGATGATGAGATGCTGTCCTCCCGCACCGCTGGCGAAGCAGCACCCGGCGAGTCGCGGGTCGGAGCCCTCGGTGTCCGCGGGCAGCTTCCACCAATAGTAGCCATACCAAGGCCAGCCCGTCTCGAACTGGTTGGCGGTCGAACGTTCGATCCAATCCGCCGGCACGATCTGCCGGTCCCGCCAGCGACCTTCCCGCAGGCAGAGCAGGCCGATCCGGGCGAAATCGTGGGCGGTCAGGTCGAGCTGCGAGCCTCCGTTGATCAGTCCCCGCTCGTCGCCCTCCCAGGTAGCGGAGGTGATGCCGAGCGGTTGGAAGAGTTTCTCGTTCGCGAACTCGTCGAGTGGCCGGCCGGTGGCCTTCTGCAGGATGGCCGAAATCAGGATGGGATCGAAGCCGGAGTAGAGAAAGCGTTCCCCCGGGGCGCGGATGGGTTCCTGTTCCGAAATGTAGGCGAGCCAGTCCGGGGATCGATGCATGCCCACCTGCAGCTTCCTGTCATAGGGAAGGCCGCTTCGCATCGTGAGCAGGTCGGCCAGGGTGGCGTCGCCGATCCGGGAATCGGGTAGCCAGGTCGATATCGGCGCGTCGATCGAGGGAAGCACCCCGTCCGCCAGTGCGATTCCGACGAGCAAACTCGTCAGGCTCTTGGCCGCCGAGGCGAGGGCGTGGGGCTCATTCGGAGATCGGTCGCCGAAGGAATGCTCCAGCTCGATCCGCCCACCGTGCACGATCAGGAGTGAATCACTGTTCTGCTCTTCCGCGAAGCGAAGAACCGGAGAGATGTCTTCCTCACCGAAACGCCGCTCCCCCGGCTGAATTATTTCCCAATCCGGAATCGGCCAGCTCTCCCCGGCATCGACCTTCAGCACGGCGCCGCCAACCAATACCAGGGCAGAAAGGAAACGGAGACGCGTCATCATGTTTCGAATCTCTTCCTTCGACCACCGCAGGCTTCGAACTTCGGGGGATGGACGAGCCACCGCAATCATTTCCGCCGGAACGCCTCCGACTGCACCAGGGCGTGGATGTAGTCCCGCGGAGTGGAGCCCTGCTTTGTTCCCTGCGCCAGGATCGCGTCGGCGAGGTCCTGGTCGGTGAAACCGTAGGGGCGGCCGAGGGCATACTCGATGAGGTGTTCGACGAAGCCGCGGGCGAAGGCCTCGTGACGGACGGCGATTTCGTCGCGCAGTTCGAAGAAGCCGTCGAACTTGGTCCCGTCGGGTAGGGTGCCGGAGTCGTCGATGGGGTGCTCCTTCGAATCGCGGACCCGGTTGTTGACGGCGATCTCGGTGTATTCGGCGTCGCGCCAGAGACCGACGGCGTTGAAATGCTCCAGTCCGTAGCCGATCGGGTCGATCTTGCGGTGGCACTGGGCGCACTGGGCTTCCTCCATGTGGACCTCCAGCAGCTCGCGGGCGGGCAGCAACTTGCCGGCATGACGGGAGAGCTGGGGCACGTTCGGCGGGGCGGGCGGCGGCGGATCGTGGAGCAGCTTGCGCATCACCCAGGCTCCGCGCTCGACCGGGGAGGAACGCTCGCCGTCGGAGCCCATCGCGAGGACCGCGGCCATGCCGAGCAATCCCCCGCGCGGCTTTCCGTCGGGGACCTCGACCTCGCGGAAGCGGGGACCGTTGACGCCCTCGATACCGTAGTAGTCGGCGAGCAGATCGTTGATGACGAGCGTGTCGGAATTCAGCAACTCGGCGAGCGGGCGGTTGCGTCGGAGCAGGTTCAGGATCGTCTCGTAGACCTCCCGCCGCGCCGCCATCTTCACCGAGTCGTCGAAGTCGGGATAGAGGCGGTAGTTGTAATTGAAGAAGTCGAGCCGCTCCATGTGGAGCCACTGGTGGGTGAAGCCGCCGACGAATTCCGCGGCGCGCTCGTCGGCGAGGAGGCGGTCCACCTGCCGGGTGAGACCGACGGGCGTGTCGAGCGCGCCTTTCCGGGCGGCGGCGAGAAGCTCCTCGTCCGGCGGGGCGCTCCAGAGGAAGTAGGAAAGACGGACGGCGAGTTCGGCGGCGGACAGCTCGTGGCGTGTCGGGATTTCCGTTTCCGTTTCACCGCCTTCGTGCCTCGCCTCCTCCGCCAGGGCGACTGGCTCCGAGAGATAGAGGAAACTCGGCGAGGCCAGCACGATCGAGAGCGGCTTCTTGAGCGCCTCCTCGAAGGGCTTCCCCCCTTCCCTCTCGGACCGGTAGAAGCTCATGACCTGATCGAGGTAGGTGGGATCGGGCCCGCGGGTGCGGAAAGCGCGCCCGGCGAATCGCTCCACGATCTCGCGGGCGTAGGCGTCGTTTTTCTCCGCATCCTCGCCCCGGAAGAAGATCGCCCGGTGCGAGGCCGGTGGCCACTCCTCCACGATGGGGCCCTCCCACTCGACCCA
>JAUIGT010000700.1 GCA_030432615.1 Verrucomicrobiia bacterium | reverse complement strand
ACAAGCCGCCGCCAACCGCGCCCCTGCTTGGCCGAGGCGGGGCCGATATCGTAGAGATTGCACATGATGACGAAACGGCGTTCGCTGCCCGGCGCCTTCAGGCAGTTTCCTCCGGCGGCAACTCCGCGCTGTTGAGAATCGAACTCCCGAACCAGCCGAGCTTCCGACGCAGCACCTTGTAGAAGGACCCGTCGGGCAACATCACCAGGGGCAGTTCCACGGCGGCTCGTCGAATGCTCAACCGGGACGGCTCCGTCAGTTGCCGGACCGGACGGCCGTCGGCCGTGAGCAGGAGTTCGTCGCGCTGCTCGGGCACCAGGAGTTCGATCTCCCGGTTATCCGCGAACACGATCGCCCGATTGGCGAGCGCATGCGGACAGATCGGGGTCATCACGAACACACCGCACCCCGGCTCCAGTATCGGCCCGCCAGCAGAAAGTGAATAAGCGGTTGATCCCGTGGGCGTTGCTACAATTATTCCATCGCCTGTATAATGGTTCACGAAGTGGTCATCGACCCGGGTTTCCACATGAACGACGCAGGAAGTGGCTCCACGAACGACGGTGACCTCGTTGAGGGCGTGAACCACGACCTCATCCGAGTCGGTCCCGTGACGGAGGGTCGCCTCGATGATGGTGCGGCGGCTGACCTCGTAGTTCCGGTCGATAATGGCATCGACCAGGGCCTGGTATTCCTCCGCCGTGGCACAGGTCAGGAAACCGAGCGTGCCCACGTTGATGGCGGCGATCGGTATCACCGCCTCTCCCAATCGACCGACCACCCCCAGCAGCGTGCCGTCGCCCCCGAGTACCACGAGAATGTCGGAAGCGGCCGCCAGTTCCTCGAGCGACGCGATCGAGAGCCCGGGATGCACTTCCTTCAGCAATCCGGCTGACTCGGTTTCCACCCCGACGGATACCTCGCGAGACTCGAAAGCGGAAATCAGGGTCTCCAACAGCGAGCGCGCCCCCGGTTTGTCCAGATTCGCGATCAGTCCGACTCGGGGTGTCTCAGCCATGCAAGAAATTCGACGTTTCCGTCGGTGCCACTTATAGGCGACGGGATCAAGTCGCGCCAGTCCTTTGCCAGCTCCCCAGTGGTGAAATCCCGGATTTTCGCGATCGCCTCCTCCCGAAGCTCGGGTTCACGGACGATGCCCCCTTTCCCGATCTGTTCCCGGCGCAATTCGAACTGCGGCTTGATCAGGCATACCAGGTCGCCATCGGGAGCCAGCACCGAAAAGGCGGCCGGCAGGATCCTGGTCAGCGAGATGAAGGACACGTCGATGACGATGAGATCGACCGGCTGATCGTCTACGTGCTCGATCGCCAGGTAGCGCGCATTGAATCCCTCCCGCGACACGACTCGCTCGTCGCTGCGAATCTTCCAGGCCAGCTGGTTGGTGCCGACGTCGAAAGCGTAGACCCGGGAGGCTCCGCGCTGCAGCAGGCAGTCGGTGAACCCGCCCGTCGAGGAACCGATGTCGAGACAGGTTTTCCCGGATGGATCGATGCCGAAGGCGTCGAGCGCGCCCTCCAGCTTGAGTCCTCCGCGCCCCACATACTTCGGGAGTTCCTTGACCCGGATAACGTGATCGTCGGTGACATTCTGGCCCGGCTTGGGCCGATCAATCCCCTCGACCACAACCTGGCCCGCGAGGATCAGTCGCTTCGCCAATTCCCGGGAATCGCAGAGTCCACGAGCCACCAGCGCCTGGTCGAGACGGGTTTTCTTCATCAGTTCGTGGAGGCCCCGAGCGGGAGGCAAGACGGTTGGCTCCGGGACCTAACCCTGTTTGATTTCGCTTGCCGTGGGGCGAATCGGGCAACTGGGATCTCCCGGTCCGGCGTCGTTGATGAAATCGATGAGCTGCCGAATCCGCCCGGCCTGCCCCCGCTTCACCTTGAAACTCAGGCGCGGCATACCGAAGAGATGCGTCTCGTTGGCTTCCTCGGGATGCATGTCGCAGCAGGTGAATTCGCCATCGACGAGAAGATCCTTCCACTCGCGGTTCAGCGTGCGCACGTCCTCGTCACTGATGCCGTGGTGCATGCGCACCACCATGATGTCGCGCACGAAGCGGTAGCTGTGGAAATTGGAATAGAAATGCAGGATTTCCTCGACGGCTTCCTCGACGCTGTCGGTGACCTTGAAGAGATTGAAATCCTCGGGCGAGATCAGGCCCAGGCGCAGGAGGTGTTCTTTCAGGAACTGGGTGAAGGTCCTCCAGTAGCTGCCTCCCGGCGCATCGACCATGACGATGGGAAACACCGACGCCTTGCCGGTCTGGATGAGCGTGAGCACCTCGAAGCCCTCATCCATGGTCCCGAACCCGCCCGGAAACAGGGCCACGGCGTCGGCCTCCTTCACGAAAGCCAGTTTCCGGGTGAAGAAGTAGTTGTAGGTCACCAGCTTGGGATCGCCCACGATGGTCTCGTTGGCGCTCTGCTCGAAGGGCAGCTTTATGTTGAGGCCGAAGCTGTTCTCCCGTCCCGCTCCGCGCTGGGCGGCTCCCATGATCCCGTCGCCAGCGCCGGTGATGGTCATGAAGCCCTCCTCGCCCATCC
>JAUIGT010000699.1 GCA_030432615.1 Verrucomicrobiia bacterium | reverse complement strand
GGAAGACCGGCACCACCAACGACTATCGCGACGCGTGGTTCGTGGGCTATACCGACAAGGTCACCACCGGGGTCTGGGTCGGGATGGACCAGCCGAAAACGATCATGAACCGCGGCTACGGCAGCACGCTGGCGCTGCCGGTGTGGGCGGGCGTGATGAAGCAGGCCGAGGCATCCGGATTCCCCGCCGCGCCGATTCCGCGGCCGGAAAACAGCGCAGAGATTTCCCTCTGCCGCGCCTGCGGCGGCATCGCCCAGCGACGATCACTCGATCCCTACACCATGAGCTTGCCGCGCGATCTGTGGCCGAACGAACGCTGCGAGGGGCACGGTCGCGGAGGGCTGCTCGACCTCTTCACCGGCCGTGACGATGACGAACGCCGTCGCCGCTATCCGGATCGGGATCGCGACCGAGATGGCGAAGGAATCGGCGAAACGATCCGCGGGATTGGCCGCTTCCTGTTCGGACCGTCGCGGTAGAAAAAAGGAGGGGCGACAATCCTTTCGGCCTTTCGGATGCAGCACCGATTGCATTGGTAGGGCGACAGGATTGTCGCCCCTCCTTTCGCTTTGCTTGAAACAACTACGGCTCCTTCACGCTACTCACTCAACCCGCAGGCTCCACAGTTTGTGGCCGGCGGTGATGTAGAGCGTCTTTCCATCCTCGCCACCGAAGGTGCAGTTGGTGATCATGTCCTCGGGCACGGCGTGGAACTTCACCAGGTCGCCGGACTCGGGATCGATCACGTAGACGCCCGCCTTGTGCTCGCCGGCGGTCTCGGCGGGAAGATTGGGGAAATTGAAGCCGGCGGTGGCGTAGACGTTTCCGTCCGGACCGATACAGATGCCGTCGGGACCGCGATCGGTGCCCCAGTCGAAAAGCAGCTTGCGACTTTCCCGATTCACCGATCCGTCGGCCTCGAGGTCGAAGCGCCACAACTTCCGGTTCCCGCCCACCGCATTCGGACCGCTGTTGACGTTGTCGGCCACGAAGATCCGCTTGCCGTCCAGCGAGACGGCGACGCCGTTGGGACGATCGACCTCGTGGGCGATTACCTGGGTAATCTTCCCGTCCGGGGCGATCCGATAAACTCCCTCGACCGCATTTCCTTCCCCGTCGAAGATCTCCATCCCGGCACGATCCCCGTAGCGGGGATCGGTGAAATAGATCGAGCCATCGGGAGCCAGGCAGAGGTCGTTGGGAGAATTGAAACGCCCGCCCTCGAAATCGGCGGCCAGCACGGTGATGGTCCCGTCGAGTTCGGTCCGGGTCACGCGCTTGTCTCCTCCCTCGCAGGCGTGGAGCCTCCCTTCTTCATCGAAGGCGAGACCGTTGGCCTTGCCGGAAGGTTGGCGATACACCTGGAAACTCCCGTCTTTCACCCGACGCATGATACGGTTGTTCTCGATGTCGGTGAAAAAGACGCTGCCGCTCGCGGCATGCCAGGCCGGTCCCTCGGTGAAGGCGACCCGCCCCTCGATCTTGAGTTGCTCGGGCCATTCCTGAGAACAGGCGAAGCCGAGGGAGAGGGAAATCGCGAGGAAACCGGAAAGGAGGCGGGTATTCATGCCGCGTGTTCTTTCACGAAACCGCCGGAAAGGCAAGGCGGCAAAACCAGTCGAGTGGCCCGGGATTTCACCCGACTTCTCTGATCACAGTCCTTTCGGGTAGAGAAATTCCACCAGTTCGCCGACGCCGAAATCGATCTCGCCCCAGAATTCGATCGGCAACTTGAACCAAGCCACCGAGCAGGTGGGAAACTGGTCCAACGGTGCGCGGTCGGCCCGGCGCGCCATCTGCCAGGCGGTCTCGTGAAATCCCGGATTGTGACCGAACACCATCGCGGATGCCAGGGACTCGTCGAGTTCGCGCAGCACTTGCAGCACCTCGTCAGGGCGCGGCAGGTAGAGCGCCTCGCGCTGGAGAATCGATTCCTCCGGAAATCCGATCTCCTTCGCGATCAGGCGCGCCGTGGTGATGGCACGGACGGCGGTGCTGGAAACGATCACGTCCGGGCGGACCCCACGTTCGGCCAGCGCCGCTCCCATCCGGGGCGCATCGCGCTGCCCCCGTTGATTGAGGGGACGTTCGTGGTCGTCGAGGCCGGCGTCGCCCCAGGCCGATTTCGCGTGGCGAATGACGAAGAGTTCTTTCACTGTGGACACCTTCCCCATTTCCCCGCCTCCTGTCCATCGAGATCCTTTTCCGGAAAGCCGATTCGGCGCATTCACTCCCGTTGACCGCGACCGCGGAGAAGGTAGCCTCCCCGTCGCATGAAAACCCCGCTCCTCGCCCTCGCCGCGCTTGCTCTGATGACCGCCCCTACCTTCGCCGCCGAGACCTGGGTCTACTTCGGTACCTACACCGGGGGAAAATCCGACAGCCAGGGCATCTACCTGTCCCGCTTCGACCTCGAAACCGGCGCCCTGTCCGAGCCGAAGTTGGCCGCGGAAGTCAGCAGTCCGTCCTTCGTCGCTGTCCACCCGAACCGGAAGAATCTCTACGCCGTCTCCGAACGTCCCGCCTCCGGTGGCGGCAAGGAAGGCACCGTTACCGCTTACGCGCTCGATCCGGAGACCGGC
>JAUIGT010000120.1 GCA_030432615.1 Verrucomicrobiia bacterium | reverse complement strand
TTTCGCGACGACTACGATGCCGACGGATCCTTCAAGGGTTCCAAGATCCAGGGGCCGGTGGGCGACGACGGTGTCTGGCACCTCGCGGATGTCTTCGTCAACACCTCCACTCCCGTGGGAGAACGCCTGACCGTGGACCTGGGAACCCGCTACACCTACGCCGAAACCACCATCGGCAGGGTCGAATCCCCCGAGACCGGAGATCCCTACTCGATCCACGACAGCTGGGACCAGCTCGTCGGCAGCGGCCGCGCCTCCTACCAGCTCGACCGGGCCGACCAGTGGCGCCTCTTCGGCGGCGTGTCTCAGGCCTTTCGCGCCCCCAACTTCTCCGACCTGTCCCGGCTCGATTCCAACCGCAGCAACGAGATCGAGACGCCCGTGCCCGGCCTCGGCCCCGAGAAGTTCCTCACCTACGAGATCGGGCTCAAGACGCAGGCCGACCGCTACGAGGCCCAGCTTTCCTACTTTTACACCCACGTCGATGACCTCATCCTCCGCACCCCCACCGGACGCATGGTCGATGGCTTGCAGGAGGTGACCAAGTCCAACGTCGGCGAGGGACATGTCCAGGGATTCGAACTGAGCGGAGCCGTCGAGATCGTGGAAAACGTGCGCGCTTTTGGCGGCTTCGCCTGGCAGGACAGCCAGGTCTCCACCTACCCCACCTCCGCCCCCGTCCTCGCCGACGAACCACTCAGTCGGCTTCTGCCTACCAGCGGTTTCGGCGGAATCCGGATCGATCTCGCCGACGGACGCGCCTGGATCGAGGGACTCGTGACCGCCGTCAGTCACGCCGATCGGCTCAGCAGCTCCGACATCCGCGACACCCAGCGCATTCCACCCGGCGGCACTCCCGGCTACTGGCTCGCCACCCTCCGGGCCGGCTGCGATGTGCGCGAAAACATCCGGCTCACCGCCGCCGTCGAGAACGTCTTCGACGAGGAATACCGCGCCCACGGATCCGGTCAGAACGAACCGGGAACGAATTTCGTGTTTGGCGCCGAGATTCGATTCTGAGCGAGCCGATCGCGCCGATTGCATTGAACGAATTGCCGGCTACCTTGTCTCAACAAACAACACAGCGATCCTGTTCGGATCCGCTGGTTTGAGACCGGGGGCGTTCTGGTTTCGACTGGTGGTTTGAAGGGTTGGCTGCATGCCGAGGTTGATCGGTTGGCCTCGTAAAAAGCCGATTACACAAATAAACGCAACTAACGAACCTGAACTTGCTCTGGCGGCCTAATTGAGCTGCCCGTGGCCTTGCCCGACGCCTGCTGAGGCGAGGCCGCGACACTTTAGCAGGCTGGTCCGCCGCCGGGCATCCGGGCGGTTGGACGAGAGGTTACAGTGGTGATCGGAGAGTGCGGATTCTGTCCGTCGAAGCCCATTCTCCTAAAACAAAAGACGAGACTAAGCATGTAGAGGCTTTCACGGACGGCCACGAGGACAGGGGTTCGACTCCCCTCGCCTCCACCATTCCTGGCGGTAGCAACGAGAGGTTCGAACTTCTTCGAGGGTCGGCTCGCTTCCTCGAAAGCTGCGGCGCAGGGGGAAAGGAGGAGACCTTTCCTCCGGCGAGGAGCCTTTTTCGTGGCCGCGATTCACCCCTCGATCAGGTGCCTCACCAGGAAATCATCCGGAATGGAGGAGGTCATGCGGCCGACCAACGCGTAGTAGAAGAGCTGGGTGCCCTCCATGGAGAGGCGGTGCCGGTAGAGTTCGAGATGGTAGACATCGAGGTACTCGGAGAAGATCAACTCGCGAATGAAACGGGAGAATCCCGCCTGGTCGGAGGCATCGAGGAAGCTGCTCTTGATGTTGAAGGCCAGCCAGCCATCGGTGCGTATCATCTTCATGGCGTTGAAAAAGGCCCGGGGCGGAATGTCGCCGAAACCGAGGGCCGCCACGCAGGTGAGGCAGTCGAAATGCCACTCGCCAAGCCTCTCCCGGGTCTCGGAACTGAGCTGGGTGAAATCCTCGACGTAGTAGTCGTCGTAAACTTCCGGCCGATCACGATGCGCCGCCTCGCGCGCCTCGGGAATGAGGTCGGCACCGACGAGGCGGGCCACTCCACGACTCTTGAGTTCCTCTCCCATGATGCCGTTGCCGGCTCCGAGATCGAGGACGCGGAGTTCGGTGAACGGCTCGCAGGCCGTCTGCAGGGCCCGCTGGAGCAGCTCGCCGACCTTTTTCGGGGAACTGCACTTGAGCCGATCGTAGAAGAGCTGCTCGTAGAGTCCGGGACGCTTGTAGATCTCGGCGTAGTCGTGAAAGCGCAACTTCACGGGCTCCCCGTCCTCGACGAGATGGAAGAACACCTCGTCCTGGGCGAGTCGGTGCGCGTCGGCGGGAGGGAACTTGATGCGATGGCGTTTGGGTAGCGGGGGCGCAATGTCCATGGTCATTCTTGGGAGGGTTCGTTGGTTTTCTTTGAAAGGGGTTCCTTGAAAAAATCCCGCAGGAAAACGCGAGCGACCTCCGCGGGTGTCTCTCGGCCGGAATCGACCTGGCGATTGAGGCGCGTCATGGTCCCGGCATCGATTCGGTCGCGAAGAGCCAGGAGGACCGGAACCAATTCCGGATGCCGAGCGAGGGTGTCAGACCGCACCACGGGGCAGGCTTCGTAGGGAGGAAAGAAGTCGCGGTCGTCGAGGAGAATCCGGAGGTCGTACTCCGACATGCGGCCATCCGTCGAAAAGCCGCAGATCACATCGACCACACCTTCCGCCGCCGCCGCATACATCAGCTCGGGCAGCAGATCGACGACCTTTCCGAACCGGAGATTGTAGGCGTCGCGCAGACCGGGAAGGCCGTCCAAGCGCTCGATGAATTCCGCAGTGAATCCCGCCACCAGGCCGGAGGCTTCCGGAGCCAGGTCCGAAATGCTCTTCCATCCCGCCTCGCGCGCCCGGCGCTGCGGCACGGCGATGGCGTAGGTATTCTCGAATCCCAGCGAGGGAAAAACCCGACAGGAAAACTCTTCGGCATAGCTTTCCTCGACCCGAGCACGCACCTCGTCGGCCGAGATACCCGGCGGACGTTCCCTCCCGAGAACGGTCTGCAGGGCGGTTCCCGTGTATTCCACGTAGAGATCGATCTGACCGGTTCGCAGTGCCTGGTGACAAAGCAGGGTGCCCCCCATGGCCTGCTTCAATTCGACTTCCAGCTCGGTGCGTTCCTCGATCCACTGCCTGAGAACCTCACCGAGGACGAGCTGCTCGGTAAAGTTCTTGGTCGCGATCCGGATCGTTCGTCCCTTCGAACCGTGTCCCGCCCTCCCCGGGAAAATCAGGAGAGCGCCAAAGAGGATGGCCAATACTCCCAGCACGCCGACACGCCAGCGCAGCTTGCCAGCATTCTTTCGTCCCGGCGAAAAGGCGAGGACGGCGGTCTCCAGGGCAAAATCGAGCGCCAGCGCGAGCAGGGCCGCGAAACCGGCGCCGATGAGAAGCAGGTCGGTTCGACTGAGGACCAGGCCCCGGTTGATGAAATCTCCCAACCCTCCCGCGCCAATGAAAGTGGCGAGCGTGGCGATCCCGACGCAGATCACGGTGGCGGTGCGCACGCCGCTCATGATGACCGGAAAGGCCAAGGGGATCTCGACCAGTCTCAGGCGCTGGAAGGAGGAACAGCCCATCGCGTCCGCTGCTTCGATCACGTCTTCCGGCAACTCCCGGAAACCGGTGACCGTGTTCTGCAGGATGGGCAGAATGGCATAGAGAGTAAGCGCGACCACCGCGGGCGGTTTGCCGATTCCGAGAAGGGGCAGGAGAAACGCCAGCATCGCGAGACTGGGAACGGTCTGGACGACGCTGCTCAGGCTGATCAGGGTCGAACACAACACGGGGCGTCCGCGCACCAGCACCGCCAGGGGAATCGCCACGGCGAAGGCCGCTCCCACCGGAAGCAGGGTGAGCACGAGCAAATGATCGATGAAACCAATCCGCAACTCGCCGAAGCGGTTCACGATTTCTCCCAGGAACTGTGAAAAGGCCATCATCCTCCGGCTTCGTGAAAAAGGTCCAAGTGGCGGGCGGGCTTCTCGAACAGTTCGCCGACGAAGGCGGTCGCCGGTTCCCGCACCAGTTCCCGAGCCGTCCCGATCTGTTCCAGTCGTCCGGCGTGCATCACGCCGATGCGATCCGCGAGGACGAGGGCCTCGAAAAGGTCGTGGGTGACGAGGAGAATGGTCTTCCCCAGTCGTTTCTTCAACGCGAGGAGTTCATCCTGCAATTGTTCCCGGGTGACTCCGTCCAAGGCGCCGAAGGGCTCGTCCATGAGGAGGACCTCCGGTTCGTTGGCCAGGGCGCGAGCGACCCCGACGCGCTGCCGTTGGCCGCCGGACAGTTCGCGCGGTAACCGAGACCCGAATTCCCCTGGATCCAATCCCACCAGATCCATCAGGGCATGGCTGCGTTTCGTTCTCTCACCAGGCCGGACGTTCGTGATGCGCAGGGGCGCGGCGATGTTCTCTTCCACCGTCCAATGGGGAAAGAGCCCCACTCCCTGGATGACGTAGCCGATAGAGCGGCGCAGCTCCAACATCGGAATTTCGTCGGAGAGAACGCCATCGATCCGAATTTCTCCCCGGTCCGGCGCCAGCAGCCGGTTGATCAGTTTCAGGGTGGTGGATTTTCCACAGCCCGACGATCCCAGGAGCACCAGGGTTTCTCCCTTCCCGACGCGAAAGGAGACCCCATCCACGGCCGGGCGATCCGCCCCGTGAAACCGCTTTACCACTTCGGTCAACTGGATCATCCGGCGAAACAGGTTCGGGGATCCGGATTCCGGTGGCTCCGCGAAATCCGAGTGTCGTGAAACGGCCACGGCTCCAACAGACGACCGCCAGCGGCGCCTCCGGCCCGATGAGTTCCGCCTCGGCACCCGGAAACCGTTCCGCCCGCCCATCGAACTCGACTCGCCGAGGCGACGAGGCCGCGCCGGGAACTTCCAACCGCGAATTCTGTACCTGCGACTCCTCCGCCTCGAAAAGGGGCGTTAGCGACACGCGCCAAGTTGTGGGAGGAGAAGCAGATCGGTTCCGGCTCGTTTGTATCCGCACGTCAACTGCGGATCATTCGGGTTGATGAACCGACCCAAGCATTCCCTGCCCCGAGTGCAAGAGTTTCCCTCGCCCTTCTTCTCCGATCTCTCAATTCATTTCACCCCAATTTTCTAAAAACCAATAATTTACAGATTCCGAACCCCCAGCGGGAGCCACTACCAAGCCTCGAGGTCACCGGAGTCGCACCGGCCGCGTCCCGGGCCATTCAACCGGCACGGGTTCCCCCCTGGGGCGGCCACGAATAGCCGTGCATGAACAGCTCGGGTCGCAGTTCGGCCGGATCGGAGATACCGCAGGAGGCCATCATGCCGGCCACCGCCTTCAACGTGTTCCGATGAAAATTGGCGACCCGCCGAAACTTGTCCGCCACCACGAGTCCCTTCGTCAGGCCGGGGTCCTGGGTGGCCACTCCGGTCGGACAACGGTTGGTGTCGCAACGCTGGGCCTGGATGCAACCGACGGCCAGCATGAAGGCGCGCGCGGAATTGCAGAGATCGGCTCCGAGGGCCATCATCTTGATCAACTGGGCGGCGGTGAAGACCTTGCCGCTGGCGATGAGTCGAATCTCCCGCTTCAGCCCCTTGGATTCCATGGTCGAAGCCACGAAGCGCAGGGCCGGCTCCAACGGCATCCCGACCGAATCGGAATACTCCAGCGGAGCGGCCCCGGTGCCCCCCTCGGCACCGTCGATGGTGATGAAATCGGGAAGCATCCCGGTTTCCCTCATGGCGTCGCACAGGGACACGAATTCCTCCTTCCGTCCGATGCAGAGCTTGAACCCGGTCGGCTTTCCCCCGGACAGCTCGCGCAATCTGGTGACGAAACGAAGGAGTCCCTCGGCATCGTCGAATTCCCGGTGATACTGGGGCGAAAGCACATCGGTATGCGGCTCGACCATGCGTATCCGGGCGATCTCCTCCGAGTTCTTCGCCGCCGGGAGGACGCCGCCGTGACCTGGTTTCGCTCCCTGGGACAGCTTCAGCTCGATCATCTTCACATGGGGATGGACGGCCTTCTCACGAAACGTGTCGGGATCGAACTCGCCGTCCTCGGTGCGACACCCGAAGTATCCGGTGCCGATCTGCCAGACGACATCTCCCCCGCCCTGCAGGTGGTGGTCGCTGAGCCCGCCCTCGCCCGTGTTGTGGTAGAAGCCGCCTTCCGCCGCGCCCTTGTTCATCGCGAGAATGGCATTGGCACTGAGGGCCCCGAAGCTCATGGCGGAAATGTTGAGGATCGACGCGCGATAGGGCTGCTCACACCGTCCTCCCCCGATCTCCACCCGGAAACTCTCCGGATCCGGCGCCTTCCTGACATAGATGGTGTGCTTCATCCCCTCGTAGCGCTCGTCGTAGAGATTGAGCTCCGATCCGAAGGGATGGGTGGAACTGACATCCTTGGCGCGCTGGTAGACGATGGCCCGGTGATTGCGGGAAATCGGGGTGCCATCGGTGTGACGCTCGATGAAATACTGCTGAATCTCCGGCGAAATCGCCTCGAACATGTAGCGGAAGTAGCCGAGAAGCGGAAAGTTCCGCAGGATGGTGTGCCTCGTCTGCACCAGGTTGTATACGCCGAGCGCGATCAACGGAACTAGGATCACCAACGCCCACCAGATTCCGTGAAAGAACCAGCCAGCCACCAGCACGGTGCCCAGCGAGATGAGACTCGAAAGAACGAAGATTCGGCGCGTCACGATTGGAACAGCTCTTTGACCTTGGCGATGCCGAAACCGGCCGCCTGCTTGAAATCGATCGACGGCGGCCACGAGAGTTCATCGGAGTTGACCCGCACGTCGATGAGGGCCGGTCCCCTGGAGCGCAGCGCTTCCTCCAGGGTATCGCGCAAGTCGCCGGGAACGGACACCTCCCAGCCCTCTCCACCCATCGCCCGGGCGAGGGGTGCATACTCGGGATTCTGGAGTTCCGTCTCGGACTCGGGAAATCCCTCCGCCTCCTGTTCCATCTGGATCAAGCCGAGCTTCCGATTGTTGAAGACGACGATCTTGACGGGCAGGTCGTATTTCACCGCGGTGAGAAATTCGCCCATCAGCATGTTGAAGCCCCCGTCGCCGGCGAGGGCGATCACCTGTCGATCGGGATGGCTGAACTGGGCTCCGATGGCCGCAGGAAGGGCGTAGGCCATCGAGCCCAGGTTGGCCGACAGGGTGAACCGCTGACCTTTTCGCAAGTGCAGGTGCCGGGCTCCCCAGACGGTGACGATTCCCGTGTCGCAGGTGAAGATGGCATCGTCGGCCGCCAGTTCACCGAGCAATCGCGCCACCGCCTGTGGATGAACGACCTCATCCGAGCGATCGAGCGACTCCCAATGTTCCAGGAGTCCGTTCCAACGATCGCGACTGCTTCGCACCTCGTCGAGATGGTCGCCGTCCTCTCGGGTCTCCGTGTGATCCAGCAGCCAGCGCGCGGCGTTCCCGACATCGCCCTGGATACCCCGGACTCCACCGCGCCGCCGGCCCAGCGCCTCGACCCGGGTATCGATCTGGTAGGCCGGGCAATCGTCCTGATACCAGTCCGAGTATGGAAAATCCGTTCCCAGCATGATCAGCAGGTCCGCGTCGCTCATCGCCCGCACCCCGCCACGATCTCCCAGGAGACCGAGACCGCCCGCGAGGTTGGGGAAGTCGTCGGGCACGAGATCCTTCGCCTTCAGCGTACGGATGACGGGTGCCTGCCACCGTTCCGCCAGCGCGAGAACCGCGTCCTCGGCACCGCGCACGCCGTCCCCGACCAAGAAGGTGGGCGCCTCCGCCTCCGCTACCGCATCGACCAATTCGCGCAGGCGGTCCGGTTCCGCGTTGGGCGTCGTTCGAGCGACGGCCTCGCCATCGTCGAGCACCGGAAAGTCCTCCACTTTCTGCGATCCGACATCGTGGGGAATGACGAGCACGGCGACCGATCGCTCGGCCACGGCATACCGACAGGCTTCGCGCCCGACCGAGATCAACTGCGCCGGGTTGCGGATCTCGGCCAGGAAGCCGGCCACATCCTCGAAGAGCGCCGGAAGATCGACTTCCTGGTGAAACGAGGTCCCGAGCCGGGCGGTCGGCACCTGACCCACGATCGCCAGCACCGGGGCGTGATCCTTCCTCGCGTCGTAGAGCCCGTTGAGCAGGTGAATGGCTCCGGGCCCGACCGTGCCCGCGCAAACCTGGAGCCGGCCCGTCAACTTGGCGGCGGCGCTCGCGGCGAAAGCCCCTCCCTCTTCGTGGTTCACGTGGATGAAGTCGATCCCCTCGGTGGTCCGCAGAACATCGACCAGCGGATTGATGGCATCGCCCGGAACGCCGTAGACCTGTTTCACTTTCCAACCTGAGAGGATTTCGACGAGCTTTTCGTAAAATGGGACCATGGGCTGAGTCCATGGAGCGCACCCCCCATGCCAGCCGGGAAACCCCCGCGGTTCGGAGTTCTCGCACGCCCCGGCATCCCGGGTAGTGCATTTCGCAATTGTGCGGGATTGCCACCTGCAAACCTACGGACTCCGATCCTTGCGTTCTTCCGGTTCCATCGGGCCGGGCTCCCATTCACCATCGCTGAGCCAGCGCGACGCCTCCTCCCGCTCGTCCCCTCGGAAAAAGCGCACGACGGAAGCCTCGAACGGACGGAGAAAGCCATTCATCCAGTTTTTCCACTCGGCCGACCCGATCATGCCGACCCGGGTGATGGAGGAAAAGCGATGACGATCGAACAACTCCGGCGCCCACGCGGAATTGGGATCCCATCCCTCGAAGCGAGTGAAGTCCACCAGGAGCGATTCGGGCGCTTCCCGTCGATCGATCTGATCCTCCAGCGCGACCAGAGAACGCTCCAGGTTATCGACGGCGGGACGACCGACCAGGTCCAGGCGCAGCCAGTGGGTGGATTTCGAAACGGCGGTCGACATGAAGGCGGCAGGCAACAAACTCCCGGAGACACGCGAATGCCTCGCGGTCACTAAAGGGACGAGGGGAAAAGGAAACAGGTTCGAAACAGTTCCCCAGTTTAGGCCAGCGAGCCTCCGAGAAGAATCCGGCGATCCGCAAGGCTTTCATGCGAGGCGCCCCGCATGGTGTCTACGCGAGATCACTATGCCGTCGTCAGTGCCCCAATCCTCCCTCGAGGATCACGCCGTTCTTCTCAACCCGGATCCGGCTTTGTTCTCCTGGGGACCTTGCAGCGAACCTCGGTTCCTTTCGATCGCCGCGGAATAATCTCGAGCGCTCCTCCGATGGCGTGCGCTCGGTAGGCCATGATCTGCAGACCGAGCCCACCGGTGACCGATCGCCGCGAGCCATCCACGCCACCTCGACCGTTGTCTTTCACCGCAAGCACGAAATCGTTCTCGGTTTCGGAGAGACTGATCGTCAGGTACTCGGCCCCGCTGTGTTTGACCGCGTTGTTGGCGGCTTCCTGGGCGATGCGGTACAGTTCGTTGGCGACCTTCGGATCTTCGATTCTCACGATCCCCGAGCACACGAATCGGCAACGAAGCGTCGAGTGCGTCCGAATGGTGACGGTGAGGTCCTTCAGCGCCAGCATCAGGTCCTCGGGATCATCCCCGACGGGATGGAGTCCCCGGGTGAGCCGGCGAACCTCTCCAATGCCATTGCCGATCATCGACGAAACCGACTCGGCCTGGTCGAGGTCCGGTAGGTTGCCTTCCCTCATCTGTTCGACCAGCAACTGCTGCTTGATGTCGATGGCGCTCAGGAGCGAGCCCACGCTGTCGTGCAGCTCACGGGCGATCCGGCGACGCTCCTTCTCGGCGATCCGTCCGATCTCCCGCTCCAGTCGAAGATGCGCGGCCTTGGCGTCACGGCGAGCGGTGATGTCCTCGACCATCCCGAAATAGCGGCGCACCCGACCTTCGTCCGTTCGAATGGCATACCCACGACCACGCAGCCACCGGATGGTTCCATCCGGGCGTAGAATGCGAAACTCTTCTTCGAGCGTGTCCTCCTGCTCCAGGCGCAGGATGGCCGCGATCACCCGGTCGCGGTCCCGGGGATGCAACCAGTCCAGCACTACGCGGGCGTCACTCCCGAGAACATCCCGCGGGCGGGCGACGATTTCCTCGAAGGCGGAGTTGCAGAAAACGATCTCCAGCGACCCGGGATCGATCATCCACACGAGGTCACGCAAATGCTCCGTGACCTGTCGGAGTTTTCGCTCGCTCTCCCGCAGTGCCTGTTCCGCCTGGTGGCGCTCGAAAACCCGGCCCAACTGGGCGCCGATCGCCGCCATGGAACTCTCGATGGCGGTGTCGGCTTCGATGATCGCGTCGGAGAAAAACTCGAATACCCCGACGACGGCTTGATCCACGAGGAGGGGGAAGGACACCGCCGTCCGGATACCCAGATCCCTGGCGACGGCCGCGCGAAAGCTCAGGCTCTTTTCCATCTCGGTGGTCCACTCTGCCTTGCCGGAGGCGAAAACCCGTCCGGGCAATCCCTCTCCTTTGCGGACCTTCAGTTCGCGGGTAATTCGCCGGAATTCGCGAAATCGCTCCGGGGTGGCGGCGTAGTATTCGGTGGTGGGCACCAGGAAGTCGTCGTTGCTCGGATCGGGAAACCACGCGTGGGCGAACACCCAGTCGTTCGACTGCGCCACCTTGTCCAGGCTGTAGGCCAGCGCCTCCTCCGGTTGGTGCGAGGTGTTCACCATGTAGGCAATATCACGGTGCATCTCCGCCAACGCCCGGCTGCGCCGGAGTTCGGCCTCCGCCTTCTTCTGCTGTCTGAGGTCCTTGGCAATGCTGACGATCGCCGGTTCGTGACCGTCTTCCGGGGAAAGGGGCGACATCGTGATCAGCACGGGAACGACTTCTCCATCGCGGGTCAGACGGACACCTTCGAGATTGCGGACCGCCTCCCCCCGGCGGCATCGCTCCAGCATTTCATCGAGTTGGCCGATACGCTCTTCGGGAACAAACCGCTTCAGCGATTGCCCGAGCATCTCTTCACGCGTCCATCCAAACAGGCGCTCGACCTCATCGTTCAGATCGAGAATACCGCCGTCGAAATCGAGGATCAGGATGGGATCGAAGGCCTCCCGGAATACCTGGGACATTCTCAGCAGTTCCCCACTGCGACGGCGGAACCGTTCCTCGAGCGCTTCGTGCAATTCCCGCAAGGTGGACTCGGCCGCCTCTCGTCCCCCGATGTCCCGCAGGTGAATCAGGAACCAGTCATCCTCTCCCCCCGAAACTCGAGCCCATCTCACCCGCACGGAAAAAAGCATCCCATCCTTGCGACGAGCCGAAATCTCATCGCCGCCGGCGGGTAGCGCCAACGCTGGGACCGGGCACTTCCCCCTTCCAACCTCGGGCAGAAATTCGCAGATCCGGCGTCCCTTCATCGTGGTCGCCGAGATGTCGAACATCGTCTCGGCCGCCGCATTGACCTCCGCGATCCGTCCCTCGGAATCGACGACCAGGCAGGCATCCATGGCGGCGTCCACCGCCGCGCGAATCAGCGCCCGATCGTTCCCGAACTCGTCGGATGATCGCCCCGCAGCCCTCCCGGGTGGGTGTCGGTTTCGGCTCATGCTCGTGGGTCCCGTGTTCACCTCCCTGCCACCCGAAACCTCGACTTCCGCGTCGGCCACCGCTCCCCCGTTTCACTCCTCCCCCCTTGGGTCGTCCTCCGTGCCTTCACCTTACTTGGCGATCGACGATTCAGGGAAAAGGTTGATTCGTTCGGCTTCCGGCCCGAGCCTGAACGAAGGAAGCAGAGTTCCCCATGCAACGGATCTTTTTCGTCGATGATCACCCGCTCCTGCTGGACGGTCTCAAGTCCATGATCGAAAGCACCCGGGAATACGAGGTCTGTGGGGAGGCGGGATCGACGGCGGAGGCACTCACCGCCATCCCGCAAGCTCGGCCCGACCTGGTCGTCACCGACATCACCCTTCCCGATCGCAGCGGGTTGGAGCTGATCAAGGATCTCAAGGCTCTGATGCCCGATCTCCTCGTGCTCGTCCTCTCGATGCACGACGAGATGTTGTACGCCGAACGAGTGATCCGTGCGGGCGCCAGCGGATACATCATGAAGGAATCTGCGGCCAGGAAGATGCGGGAAGCGATCGAGAAGGTGCTCGACGGGGGAATCTTTCTCAGCGACCGGGCCGCCGCCCACATTCTTGGCGGGCTCTCGGGAAGGAACGAGCGGCGGCCCCGATCCCGGCTAGAGCGCCTGACCGATCGTGAGTTCGAGGTCTTCGAACTGGTCGGTGCCGGCAAAAGCGCCCAGGAAATCGGGGACCTGCTGCACATCAGTCCTCGCACCGTGGATGCTCACCGCGCCCACATCCGCAAGAAACTGGGGCTTCCGGATTCCCCTTCCCTGATGCGCTACGCGGTGCGCTGGGTCGAGTCCGGCGACCAATCGGAGCGCCGGTCGGCCTTCCGCAGTTCCTGAAGCTGTCGCCCTTCTCGGCGGTTCTGCTCGAGGGCCCGCAAACCTGCGTACGAGACCTACGCAGTTCGCGTACGAGTGGTTTCTGCCAACCAATCATTTACCTCGTGTCAGGTTCCAGCCGATGATGGAAGCGAGGCGAAGTTCGGCGCACCGGATCGACCAGAAGTCCGCACTCGAGCCAAGCCGGCCCCCCAACCCGTTCGCTTACAGATTCTTCGATCATGACATCCGAAGCTTCCTCTCGACACCCGCTACCGTTTCGCCTGAGAGAAACCGCCCGATCCCTCAGCCTGCCGAAACCGGTTCTCGTTGGTGAGATCACCAGCCTGCTTCCCCAATTGAGAAGTCTCGGGCACGAACTCATGGCCAGGTTTCGGGAACATCAACGGGAAGACGCGGACGAACTCTTCCGCGAAATCGAGAGCCTGGGAAGCGAATGGTCACCCGCCGAAGCCGGGAACGGAAATCCCCCGATGATCGCGATCGAGCGGCTGCGCGGAACGTTGGCGTCCCTGGGCAACCGGATGGAACGATACCCCGGCGCGGGCGACTCCCTGGCCGAGGCGCTGGCCCATCTCGAGATTCGCCTCGAAGCCCTCGAGATCCACTGGCGGATCGAACGGGAACATCGACAGCCGGAATGGGAACGGGAAAAGGACAAGCTGGCCCAGCAATACAGCCTCGCCCTCTTCTACTTCAGCCTGGGACGGGAAGAGGGAACGCTCCGTCCTCATACCCGGAGATCCACCACTCCATCCGCGCCGACGGGGCCACCTCCTCCCGCCGTCGGCCTGGCCTGAAGCCTTCCTTCGCATCTCTCCCTTGTCTCCTTCCCCGGTGGAGAGAAGACGAGACCAGCCCCATGGCGAATCGGTCCGCATCCATTCTCGCCTATTCCGTTCGCCTCCGGGTCCTGGCCAAGCTGCTCGGACAACTGGCCCTGGCGATGGCTGCCCTGACCGCGGTCCCCCTGGTCGCCTCCGCTCTTCTCGGCGAAACGGCATTCACCTGGAGGTTCCTCGGCATCATCGTCGTCCTGCTCGCACTCGGCGGGATGGCAAGGCTCTCCATCCCCAAGCGCATCCAGGCAAACGAGGCCCTGGCGGTGACGGCGCTGGCGTTTCTTCTCGCCTCGCTCGTTTCCAGCGTGGCATACCAGGCCGCCGGGATGTCGCCGATGGATGCGGTCTTCGAGTCGATCTCGGCCGTCACCACCACCGGTCTGTCCGTCATCGAACATCCCGCCGACCAACCGCGAACCCTTCTCTTCACCCGCGCATGGATGCAGTGGTACGGCGGGCTCGGCAAGGACGACGAGGTCGTGCTCCTGACCCACAGCCGGAACTATGACGATCTCAGGGAACGGTGGTTGTCGGCCGAGACCCTCAGCGGTGAGGAGGACACCTGACGGACCGATTCTCAACCAATACCATTTCCGAGAAAAAACCTGACGATTTTCGGAGGCGGTTTTTCTCGGGGCGAGGCACGAGGAGGACGCGATGCGGGCATCGCAACCGACGAGCAACGAGCCAACCGGGGAGAACCGACCC
>JAUIGT010000698.1 GCA_030432615.1 Verrucomicrobiia bacterium | reverse complement strand
ACGTCCTCACCGGCGACTTCGACACCGAGGCCATCCTGCTGCGCAAGGCCTGACGGACCGGCCGAGTCAGGACACCAGCGGGGCCACCGCACGCAGCGAGCGAACGGCGGCATCGACGTTGTGCACCCGGACGATTTGGGCGCCCAGTCGCGCGCCGCGAACCATGCAGGCCACGGTGCCGGCATCGCGCTCCGCCGGGTTTTCGATTCCGAGCACGTCACCGATGACGGTCTTTCGCGAGACCGGCAGCAGCAGCGGTCGACCGAAACGGTGAAAGCGGTCGAGATGCCGGTAGATGGCGAGATTGTCGTCCCGCTGCTTGGCGAAATCGATGCCGGGATCCAGCACGATCCGCTCCCGGTCGAGGCCCGCCGACTCCGCCAAGGCGATCTTTTCCTCGAAGAAGGCGTCGATGGCATCGAGCACGTTTTCCCAGCGCTGACTGGTGTGCGGCACTTTCGGCAGCCCGACCGTGTGCATGATCAGAAGCGCGGCCCCGTGGCGGGCGCAGAGTTCCGCATTGCGGCCATCCGGCAGGCCCGAGATGTCATTGACCAGGTCCCCCCCAAGGGGCAGGACGGCCTCGATGACCTCGGAACGCCAGGTATTGATCGACAGCAGCGGGGGCGACAGCACGGAGGGGCCGGGCCGCGCGGATTCGACGAGGCGGGGAAAGGCCTCCAGGAAGGGGGTCAGGCGTCGGATCTCCTCCTCGATCGCCACCACGGCCCGATTCGTCCGGGCGCTTTCCGCCCCGACATCGATGAGGTCGGCCCCCTCCGCGATCATCCGCTCCGCGATGGCCAGCGCGCCGTCGGGATCGAGGGTCCCGTCTCCCGAGAACGAATCGTCGTTGATGTTTACGATTCCCATGACGAGCGGGCGTTTCCCGGGAAAATCGACCTTTCGGGTGCGAGCGCACAGCTGCGTGTTGATTCTCATGGCAGAACGAGGGGAAGAGACCGGAAATTCGAAAAAATAATGCTTGCGTCGCAAAGCTGAAACGGCTCAAATACGGATTCTTTCGAGACGAAACACCACACGAAAGCACACGCCATGAAACAAGCGTTCGGAATTTTTACCGCCCTTCTCCTGATGCCCTCCTTCCAGGTCCAAGCCTGGACCGGTGGTCCGTGGAGCAACGACAGCTACCAGGAAAACGGCGACGACGGCGTCTACGAAGCCGTGGGAACTCTCACTGATGGAACCGCGATGTATCGCTGGGCCGTCCAGAACGAGAACCCGGGCGGAGCCCAGATGGTGGGCGGTCAAGCCAACGGGGCCCTCACCAGCAATGTGCAGTTCGGCGGTCTCATCGGCGCTCAGAATCCCCACGTGATCTGGTACCGCGGCATCATCTACTACGGGCGCTGCTTCGGCATCGTGAACTCCAACATGAAGACGGTGCTGGTCACCGGCAACGCTACCACGGATGGCCTCAATGGCGGATCCGGGCAGATGAATGGGGTCGATCTCAACGCGGGAGCCGCCTCCGGCCTCACCGGGTTGGCAGGAGGTCAGGGCAGCGCGGTGATCGCGACCCGGAAAACGGTCGCGAATTCCACCTGGAAAGGCAAGATCGACAAGGCCTACCCCGCCAAGCGGTTTCATGGCCACGGCACGATCACCTTCGTTGGTGACCCGGATTTCGATTTGATCCTCACCAATGCCGGAAACAACGGCGGCACCATCGGAGCTGGGACGACCGTGACAATCACTCCCATCACCTCGCGGAGCGCCGACAGTCACTTCCCTTCCGAAGGACATCGTGTCGGCATGAAGGTCTTCGGGACGCAGGTGTCCACGCAGGTGACTGGCTGATTCCAGGCTGAGGTAGATCCCCTTTCTCTTTCCTCGACCCCCGCGTTGCGTCTCCGGACTCGACTGCGGGGGTCTTTTTTTTGCTCTGGCGCAGCTACCGGAGTGGGCGTAGGCTGCCCGCCCGGAATCGGGACGAATGAACGACATGGCTTCAAGGAGATTCTCAAGTTCAACTACTGGCTACACCCTGGTTGAACTCATGGTGGCGATTGCCATCGTCATCCTGCTGATCAGCATTTCCATTCCATCTTACGAGGTCTTCAAGCGACGCGCGGAAAAGGCCCGCTGCATTGGCAACCTCAAGGTTCTCCACACCGGCTTCGATTCCTTCCTGCTCGATCACAACCAATGGCCCCAGATGCCGGAAGAGGGCTTGGAGTGGGAGGAATCCAAGTATTTTTCCTGGTGGATCCGAACGCTGGAACCCTACGGGGTCGGCCAGGAGTCGTGGCTGTGTTCCAGTGATCGCATGTTGAAAATGCTTCCGGAAAACCAGGACGAATACGTTTCCTCCTACGTTCCCACCAAGTTCAACTCCCACCGCTACACACCCTACCGGTGGAATCAGCCCTGGGTGGTGGAACGAGGCGACTACCACGGCAAGGGCGCTCATGTCCTCATGCCGGACGGATCGATCACCACCTCGCAGAATCCCTGGGGAGAACGGTGACCCTCCTTCCAGTTGAGCGGGCTTTCTTCAGTGAACGCCTCTCGAAGACTTGATCATTTCCTCGGCAGAGCAATCGTTCCCCCCGAGAGTCTGACA
>JAUIGT010000119.1 GCA_030432615.1 Verrucomicrobiia bacterium | reverse complement strand
AGCCCTTCGACCAGTTCGCCAGCGAACTCGTGGTCGCCAGCGGCAAGGCCATCGAGAATCCCGCGGTCCGCTGGTACAACGTGGTCGAGGACCAGAAGGAGCGGATGGAGAACCTGGCCCAGGTCTTTCTCGGCATCCGCATGCAGTGCGCCCAGTGCCACCACCACCCCTACGAGCAGTGGAGCCAGGACGACTACTATTCCTTCACCGCCTTCTTCTCGACCATCGAGACCAAGAACATCCGGAAGCTCCCCGAGGAGGACATCCTCTATCACAACCGCAAGGCGGCCCTGATGGAGAATCCCGCCTCCGGCGAAAAACTCCAGCCGCGCCTCCTGGGGGCCCCCGATCCCGTGGACGTTCCCGCCGAGCGCGACCCGCGCGTCGCCCTCGCCGACTGGATGCGGTCGGACGACAATCCCTACTTCGCCCGCATGCTGGTCAACCGCTACTGGAAGCACTTCTTCAGCCGCGGTCTCGTCGAGCCGGAGGACGACATTCGCCCGTCCAACCCGGCCACCCACCCGGAACTGCTCGACCAGCTGGCCGACTCCTTCGTCGAGAGTGGCTACGACCTGAAGCAGTTGATCCGCACCCTCTGCAACAGCCGGACCTACCAGCTCAGCGCCGAGCCCAACCCGCAGAACCAGGCCGACGAGCAGAATTTCGCCCGCTACTATCCCAAGCGTCTCCAGGCCGAGGTGCTCCTCGATTCGGTCAACGACATGACCGGCGCGAAGAATTCCTTCAGCCGCCAGCCGCAGGGCGTGCGCGCCGTGGCCCTGCCGAACGAGAAGGGGACCACCGAGAGCGAGTTCCTGATGATGTTCGGCCGTCCCGCCATGGACACCGCCTGCGAATGCGAGCGCACCAGCGAGGCCAACCTCGGCCAGAGTCTCCACCTGCTGAATTCCGACACCATCCAGGCCAAGCTCACCGCCAACAACGGCCGGGCCGCCGAGCTGGCCAAGGACAAGGAGCGCAGCGACGTGGAGCGCGTCACCGAACTCTACCTCCACGGGCTCAGCCGCAAGCCGGACGAGGCGGAGTTGAAGATCGCCCTCGCCCACCTGGAAAAGAAGCGGAAGCAGTCCGCCGCCGATCCCAAGGCGCTCAGTCCCGAGCAGGCCGAGCGCGAGGCCTTCGAGGACATCCTCTGGGTGCTGGTCAACACGAAGGAGTTCATGTTCAACCGGTGAGGGGATCTTCGTCAATCGTAGGCCAGCGACTCCCGTCGCGGCAGACCGCAACAACGCCTGACTTCACAGCCGCGACGGGAGTCGCTGGCCTACCCTCGAAAAGCGCGCTCTTGCCATCGACCTGACCCTGTTTCGTCGCCGACCCAACCCTCTTCGATCGATGCGAAAACCTGCCCTCACGTCCCTCCGCGGCCTCCTCGCGGCCACCGTGTTTCTTCTCCCAGCGCTGGCCTTCGGCTTCCTGCCGAATCCCGACCTGCTCACCATCTCGCCGGCGGTGGCCAAGGCGGGAACCTCAGTCGAGGTCAACTGCAAGGGCACCGATCTCGACGACCTGCGCGACCTGCATTTCAACCATCCCGGGATCACCGCCGAACCGGTGATGTCGCCGGCCGACGAATTCCATCCCGAGCCGCGTCCGGTCGAGGGGCGCTTCACCGTCACCGTGGCCCCGGACGTCGAGCCCGGCATCTACGAGGTCCGCTCGCTCGGCTACTTCGGCCTTTCCACCGCCCGGCCCTTCGCGGTGCTGCCGGCGGATCGCGAACTGGTGAGCGAGGAGGGTGATCATTCCACTCCCGAGACGGCCATGGCCATCCCGGTGGAGGCCAACGTGAACGGCAATCTCGACAACGGAAAGTTCGACTGGTACCGCTTCCCGGCGAAGAAGGGCGAGCGGCTCCTCATCCACCTCTACGCCCAGCGGATCGATTCCAAGGCCGACGTGCTCATGGCGGTGGTCGACGACCAGGGCCGCGAGCTGGAGAGCAGCCGTCATCACTTCCTGCGCGACCCCTTCATCGATTTCACCGCGCCCGAGGACGGCGAGTATTTCATCTCGCTGACCGACTCCATCTACGGCGGCGGCCGCGACTATTTCTATCATCTCCGGGTGACGCGGAATCCGCACATCGACTTCGTCTTCCCGCCCGCGGGCGAGCCCGGCAAGAAGCAGTCCTTCACCGTCTTCGGCCGCAACCTGCCCGGCGGTTCGCTCGGGGAGGACTGGACGCTCAACGGGAAACCGCTGGAGACGAAAGGTGTCCAGATCGACGTGCCCGCCACGATCGAGACCCTGCCGGGCTTCCACTGGAGCATTCCCCGGCGGGGCATCCTGCCGGCCTTCGAATACGAGGAGGAGGGCTCCGATCCCTACCGCATCGGCTTCGCCACCGCCCCGGTGGTCACCGAGCAGCCGGAGGTCGAGGAGCAGAAGGTGAACGTGCCCGCCGAGATCGCGGGACGTTTCGACGAACCCGGCGACTCGGATCGCTTCCGCTTTGCGGCGAAGAAGGGCCAGCAGCTCTGGATCGACGTGGTGTCCCACCGCCTCGGCGTGCAGGCGGATCCGCTCGTGATCGTGGAGAAGGTGACGAAGGACAAGGACGGCACCGAGACCTTCGCCAAGGTGGCGGAACTCGATGATCTCCCGAGTTTCTACGGAGCCGACAGCCTCGACGATCTCAACGCCGACTCCTACGATCCGTCGCTGGGCTTCACCGCCGACGCCGACGGGGAGTACCGGGTGACGCTCATCAACCAGAGTGCCGGGGGCAGCGCCGCGCACCTCTACCGGCTGGCGATTCGCGAGGCCAGTCCCGACTTTCGCCTCCTGGCCGGCACCGAGCTGACCAAGACCATCAACAACGACGCCTACCCAAACGCGCCGCTGCTGCGCCGCAACGGTTCCATGATTTTCCGGATCATCGCCTTTCGCCGGGACGGATTCGAGGGCGACATCACCGTGACCCCGAAGAACCTTCCCGAGGGCGTCACCGCCAAGCCGCTGGTGCTCAGCGGTGACACCAGCCAGGGATTCCTGACCCTGTGGTCGAGCAAGGAGGCGCCGGCCTGGCGCGGACCCATCGAGTTGGTCGGCACCGCGAAGATCGGCGACGCCGAGGTTTCCCGCGCGGCGCGGTCGGCATCGATCCTCTGGGGCACCCGGGTCTTCGGCAACGCGACCCAGGTGCGCTCGCGGCTCGACTGCGAGACGGTTCTCTCCGTGATGGATACCGAGAGCAATCCGACCCGGATCGCGGCGAAGGAGGACAAGACCTGGACCGTGACCCTGGGCGAGAGTCTCGAGATTCCCTTCACCGTGACCGACGACGGCACCCGTACCGGCAACCTGCAGGTCAACGTCCACGGTTTTCCCGGGATGACGCGCAACCCGCCGACGGCGACCGTGGCGGAAAAGGACAAGGAAGGCAAGGTCACCATCGCCTTCACTTCCAACGGCAATTTCAAAGCCGCGCCCGGCCGCTACCAGTTCGTGCTCCAAGGGGTCGGCAACGCCAAGTATCGCCGGAATCCCGCTGCCGCTGAGCGCACCGAGAAGGAAGTGAAACGCCTTGAAGCGCTCGCCAAGACCGTCGCCGGGGAGATCGAGAAGGCCAAGGCCACCGTAGCCCAGGCGGACAAGGCGCTCGCTGGCGCCAGGCAGGCCGAAGCCGGAGCCGCCGACGATGCCGCGCGGGCCGAGAAAAAGAAGGAAACCGCCGCCGCCCAGGCCGCCTCCGATGCCGCCAAGAAGAATCTCGCCGATGCCGAGGCCAAGCTGAAGAAGGTAGAGTCCCTCAAGACTACGGCCGAAACAGCCGCCAAGGCCGCCGCCGACACCGCCAAGGAAAAGACCAACCAGTTCGCCACCTATTCCCAGCCCATCACCGTCGAGGTGAAGCCGGCGCCGGAGAAGAAGTGAGGCGAAGTGAACGGACGTAGGGAGGGGGGGAATCCGCTTACCGGAGTCCATCGCCTTGCCGGTGCGAGGTCGGCGACGCCACTCTGCCGGGCGTGGGGAATCCTTCGGGCGAGGGGGAGGTCGTTCGGTGCGGGGCAGAATAGTAGGGACAAGCGGCGATTTATTGTGCAGGATCGCGGCCATTCGTCTTCCGACTTCCAAGCCGCCATGTTCCGAACCAGTGCTCCATTTCCTGTTGCGGCGCTCCTCGGTTTGCTGTTGCTCCTGAACTCAGGCGATGAGGCCAGGGCCGGGTTTCCCGATCTCAAGTTGGCGCCGGTTTCGGACGGCGTGCTGGTGGCGCCGGTGGACATGACCCATGCCGGCGACGGAAGCGGACGATTCTTCATGGTCGACCAACGGGGCAAGATCCAGATCCTCGATCCCTCGAGTGGTTCCGTGGCGGCGACGCCGTTCCTTGATCTCGGGACCAAGCTGGTGACGCAACGCAACAACTTCGACGAACGGGGGCTCCTGGGCCTGGCCTTTCATCCCGACTACGCCGCTTCGGGAGCGGCCGGTGAGGGCAAGTTCTACGTCTACTACAGTGGTCCCAGCCCAAACGCGCCGGGCACCGCTTCCGAGCCGGTCGATCATCGTAGCGTGATCGCCGAGTATTCGGTTTCGGCGGGCGATCCGAACATCGCGGATCCGACTTCCGAGCGCATCCTGCTGACTTTCGATCAACCGCAGTTCAATCACGACGGGGGAGACCTTGCTTTCGGGCCCGGTGGCATGCTCTTCATTTCCACCGGAGACGGGGGTGCCGCCAATGACAATCGAGAGGGCCACACCGGAGGAAGCGATGCTTCCCCGAGCGGTGTGTTGGGGAATGCCCAGGACAGGACGAAGTTGCTCGGGAAGATTCTCCGCATCGATCCCCTGGGAAGCGACGGTCCCGGCGGCGCCTATGGCATTCCTTCGGATAATCCCTTCTTCGGTGAGGGCGGTGGAATCCGGGAAGAGATCTTCGCATACGGCTTGCGCAATCCTTGGCGTATTTCGTTCGATGACGGACCGGGAGGCACGGGGCGACTCTTCGTCGCCGATGTCGGCCAAGGAAGGGTCGAGGAGATCAACATCGTCGAGTCCGGATTGAACTATGGCTGGCGCAACCGCGAGGGCGGTTTCGACTTCGACGCCACCGCGCCGGGCACCGGTCCCTTTGTCGATCCCATCGCCCAATACGCCCATCCCGGCCAGACGCTGGGGAACCCGCCCCTGCCCCAGATCGGGCTTTCGGTGACCGGTGGCGAGGTCTACCGGGGAGGAGAGATTCCTTCGCTTCACGGGAAATATCTCTTTGCCGATTGGAGCACCAGTTTCGGCTCGCCGAATGGGACCCTTCTCGGATTGGAGGAAACGTCCCCGGGAGTCTTCTCGCTGAATCAGCTGAATATCGAAGGCGGGAATCCGATCGGACGCTACATCACCGCGATCGCCTCGGCCGAGGATGGAGAACTCTACGTGGCCACGCGAACGGTGCTCCCGCCCGAGGTCGATTCAACCACGGGAGATCCCACCGGGGCCATCTTTCGGGTGGAACTTGCTCGGCCCGTCACGGAGTTGACGCTCTCGGCGGACCGGGATACTACCCTCTTTTCCGAGAGGCCCGGCAACAGCAATGGCGCCGGCGACTACCTCTTCGCTGGCACCATCGCCCAGGGCGGAGAACGTCGTGCCCTGGTGCGTTTCGACCTGTCACCGCTGCCCGCCGACGTCAGCGTCGAGTCCGCCGCCCTCACCCTGACGATGGACATGGGCAACGGGATTGCCGGGAGCTTCCAACTGCATCGGCTCGACCAGGACTGGGGCGAGGGCCTTTCCGATTCGGGGACTCCGGGAGGGCAGGGAGCGGCTGCCGCCACTGACGACGCGACGTGGAACCATCGATTTTTCAACACCCAGGCATGGACGACGCCCGGTGGTGATTTCGAACCGGCCGCCTCGGCGACGAAGGCGGTGAGCGGGGCCACCACGTGGACTTCCTCGGGCCTGGCCCAGGATGTGCAGGACTGGCTTGACGGGACCCGTCCGAATCATGGCTGGATCCTTCGGGAACCGAGCACGCAGGTCTCCGCCAAACGGTTCGCCAGTCGGGAATCGCCCAATGCCTCGGCCCGGCCGCGTCTCGTGGTTTCCTACACCGATCCGGCTCCACCCGCGCCGGCCGGGCTGATGCTCTCAACCGCGTCCGACACCGGGGCCTCGGACAGTGACGGCGTGACCAGCGACGCCACGCCGACCGTCGAGGGAATCGCCCCTCTGGCCTCCACCGTGACCCTGTTTGCCGACGGCGTGGAGGCGGGCAGCGGACTTGTCTCCTCGATCCCTTTCGCGATCACGATCACCTCTCCCTTCGCGGACGGACCGGTGGAAATCGCGGCCACCGTGACGACGGCGGAGGGAACGAGTTCGCTCTCGGCTCCGCTCTCGATCCAGATCGACACGGTGGCGCCGACCGTGGGCTCACCCGACCTCACCGATGCCAGCGACTCGGGTTCCTCCCACTTGGACGGAATCACTTCGGATGACACTCCCGACTTCCTGGTCTCGGGAGAGTCAGGTGCGGTGATCCAGCTTTCCAGCGATCTCGAAGGAGTCCTGGGTTCCGCCGCCGCCGGAGCGGTTCTCAACGTGCCGTCCCTGAGCGATGGGACCCACTCCATCACCGCGGTCGCTACGGATCTCGCCGGCAACACGAGTGCGCCTTCCGCTCCGACCACCGTGGTGATCGACACCCTGGCTCCATCCGCGCCCACGGGGCTGGATCTCCTCTCCTCCAGTGATGATGGAGCGTCGGACCAGGACAACGAAACCACGATTCGCACCCCCGAGATCGCCGGCAGCGCCGAGACGGGTTCGGTCGTGACCCTGGTCAGCGATCTCGAAGGGGACGTCGCCACCACTTCGGGCGGGACGTTCACGGTGACGACCTCGATGCTTTCGCTGGGCGCTCACCAGATCACCGCCACCGCCTCCGACGCAGCTGGGAACACGAGCCCGACGTCATCTCCGCTGGCCATCCTCATCGTTCCCCCGCCAACCTCGGAGATCGTGTTGGAACAGCCCCCCGCCACCAATGTCGAAAGCGGGGAATCACGGGATTTTGGCGATGTCGAAATCGGCGAGACGGCAGACTTTACCTTCACCATCGGGAACGTGGGGGGCGGTCCCTTGACCGGGATTGCCGCCACGATCGAATCGGTGGAAGATGGAACCTTTTCCATCGTGACGTTTCCAGGTGCCACCGTTTCTTCCGGGGCGACCACGGAGGTGACGGTGCGCTTCGCTCCGCGATCCGTAGGCCCCTCCTCCGCCACGCTCCGCATCGCGAGCAATGATGGCGACGAGAATCCTTTTCTCGTGAATCTTGCGGGGGCCGGTGCCGACCGGCGGCTCGGAAAAACGGTGCTCTCTCCGTTGGTGGAGGACGCCCCGTTTCGCTCGGATCCGGAGTCCTGGACGGACGAGGTGGCCGGTCGCTTCGACGGTCTCCTGCGCGCGGAGAGCGACGGCGACACTTTGCGAGGAGGCCTGACCGTAGCACTTTCCCGGGCCCGCCGGGGAACGAATTCGGGCGGCACGCTTTCGGGGCTCTTGAAGTTGGCGGGAAGGACCGCCCGGCTTCGTGGTGAATTCGACGGGGACGGTCGGCTGCTGCGTGACTTTCTCCAGCGGGATGGTTCGACCGTTTCGTTGGACCTCCAATTGGAGCGATCACTGGCTGAGGGGATGGGCTATGTGCTACGCGGCACGCTTTCCTGGCGGGGCGAGAACGTGATCGTCGATCTCTCGAGGGCGAACCCGCCCGATGGCTTGGAACCCGGCAAGTTCACCGCGCTACTCCCCTCCCAGAAGGGGTGGGGAGAGTCGCAACCGGGCGGGGACGGCTGGGCGCTCGTTGTGATCAATGGTCGCGGCGTCGTCAACGTGAGAGGCGTCCTGGGAGACGGGAACCGCTTCACGGAAACGGCATTCCTGAGCCGGGACGCGCAATTCTTTCTCTACACCGACCTCTACCGCTCGTCTCCCGAGCGCGGTCGTCTGGGGGGACGAGTCCAGCTCCGGGAAACGGAAAATCAGAGCGACTTCGACGGGCTGCTTCAGTGGCGCAAGTATCCCGATTCCAGGGAGCCGCGCTATGCGGACGGGTTCGGGGAAGCCATCTGGATCCTCGGCAGCCGTTTCACGTCGCCTCTGCGCGGGGAGCGCATCCTGGCCGAGTTGGCCGATCGCCATGCCAATGCCGAGCTCAGCTTCATCGGTCCCAACGCCCCGGGTTCCGGCACGGGATTCCTCGACCGGGTTCTCTCATGGCTCCCCACGAATCGATTGGAGCACTTCGGTCCGGAACGGCTGCGGGCCACGGCAAACCGGAGAAACGGGATGGTGACCGGCTCGTTCTTCGATCCGGAAACCCGAGACCGGGTGAGTTTTCGCGGGGTGTGTTTCCAGGCCCAGGGAATGGCCGCCGGCACCTTTGTCAGAGGTGACTTCAGCGGGGCGGTCCGTGTTCTCCCGGGCACCGATTTCTCCTACCCCGGGAGCGAAGATGCCGGTCCGTTGACCCGGAGTGCTTCTCCCGTCGCACCGGCCGTCGATCCGGTGGAAAACGGACCAATTCCCTTCGAACCGGGGGCGGCCGGGATCTACGGTGGTATCCTTGACGAATCCGGTATCGAGACGGGAGCCCTGGAGAGGGTGCTCGTCAGTCCGACCGGGGGCCTCAGTGGATTTCTCTGGCTGGATGGCGTCCGCTATCGCTTTCGCGGAAACCTTCTCGCGGACGGCACCGCGAGCGCGTCGATCTCTCGGCCCGGGGATGGCAACGACATCCAGATCGATTTTTTCCTCACCCGGATCGCCGGGTCGGGGGACGGATTCGGACTCGGGGGGACGGTGAACGCGCCGGGTTTTGCCGCGCTCGAACTGGATGCCCAGCGCCGACCCGGTTTCACAAGAACGGATCGTTCTCCCCAGGAAGGAAGTTACACCCTGTTGGTCCGGGCGCCCGAGAATACCGATGCCGCCGTGGAACCGGCCGGAGACGGATATGGTGTCCTCGCTGTGAACTTTCTCGGCAACTGCCGGGGATTGCTGGTTCTCGCCGACGGCACCCGGACCACTCTCTCGGGACACGTCGGTCGCGTCTACGATGACGGCGTCCCCGTGGCCGAGTGGTCTTTCCACCGCAAGCTCTACGGGCGGGGGGCCCGGGGATACGTCACCGGAAAATTGACGTTCCGGGAAGTCTCCGGTATTTCCCAACTCGACGGGCAGTGGCGCTGGGTGCGGAAGGCGGGAGTTTCCCCGGTGATTTATCCCGCCGGGTTCGAGCTGACTCGCCCCGTGGTGGGAAGTCGCTACCTGCGTCCCGGTGAAGCCACCCGCGCGGTGGACGGAATGGCCGATGGGTTTCACAATGCCTGGCTCCGGTTTTCAGGGATCACTCCGTCGATTCAGCCTGCGTTTGACCGCGTAGTTACCTGGACCACCGGGAACCGGGTACTTTTCTATGGCCCCGGGCGAGTCACGATCCGATTCAATGCCCGCAACGGCATGGTGAGCGGCAGTTACCTCGATCGATCGAGCATGATCATGGTGAAAAACTTTGGCGGCGTGTTGTTGCAGGAGCAGGCGCTGGTTTCCGGTCATTTCCTGCGAGACGGACAGTCGGGGCTTTTGACGATCGAATCCCGCTGAAAAACGAACAGCCGGTTGACGCCTCCGGGGTTCCGCGGTCAGACTGCGGACATGGCAACGATTCCTGAGATTTCTCCCGGAAAAACCCGCATCGGCTGGATCGGCACCGGCGTGATGGGGGCGAGCATGTGTGGACACCTCATCGACGCGGGCTTTTCGGCGACCGTGTTTTCGCGCACGAAGGCCAAGGCCGACGGCTTGATCGAGAAGGGCGCGACGTGGGCCGACTCGCCGAAGGCGGTGGCGGAAGCCTCGAACGTGGTGTTTTCCATCGTCGGCTTTCCATCCGATGTTCGGAACGTCATGCTCGGTGAGGACGGTGCGCTCGTCGGGGCGGTGGAGGGAACCGTGCTGGTGGACATGACCACCAGCGAACCCTCCCTGGCGGTGGAAATCGCCGAGGCGGCGAAGGCGAAAGGCGTCCACGCCGTCGATGCCCCCGTCTCCGGTGGTGATGTGGGCGCGAAGAACGCTGCGCTTTCCATCATGATCGGCGGCGAGAAGGAAGTCGTCGAGGCCTTGCGCCCGTGCTGGGAAGCGATGGGCAAGACCATCGTGCACCAGGGCGGTCCCGGTGCCGGACAGCACACCAAGATGGTGAACCAGACCCTCATCGCCACCGGCATGATCGGTGTCTGCGAGGCGCTGCTCTACGGTTACAAGGCCGGGCTCGACCTGCCCACGGTTTTGGAATCGGTCGGCTCGGGCGCGGCCGGGAGTTGGTCGCTATCGAACCTGGGACCGCGGATCATGAAGAACGATTTCGATCCCGGATTCTTCGTCGAGCATTTCATCAAGGACATGGGCATCGCCCTCGCCGAGTCGAAACGGATGGGACTCTCGATGCCGGGACTGGCCCTGGCGAACCAACTCTACCTGTCTCTCCAAGCCCAAGGCCACGGGCGGGACGGCACCCAGGCCCTGGAACTGGCGCTGGCCTCGATGAGCGGGATCGATTGGCGGAACCGGTAGCCGCGCGTCGCTGGTCGAACGCGGGTGCGAACCGGGGACCTATCGCATCCAGCCCTCGATCTTGAAATTCCGTTCGACCAGCTTCCGCTCGGGAGCGCCCGAGTCGGGGCGAAACCAGGCCTCGAATCGAGCGCCGTAGTATTGGCCCCAGTCCCCCTCGTAGATGGTGATGTTGGAAACCGAGAGGAAGCGTTCCTCCGGCACGTCCGACCAGCCGATCCACTCCGAGCTTCGCTCTTCCAGTCGCCGGGCGGAGAGGGGCTGGTTCTTCGTGATTTCCCAGGCCTTCAGATAGACGAGACCGGGTTCCCCGGGATTCGCCCGGATGACGACATCGTAGATGCCCGGCTGGAAGGATTCGAGGAGATCGAGCGACGGCGGCGCTGCGTCCGCGAGAATGGCATCGGCCGGCAGCAGCTTCCGTGCTCCGGACCAGGTGGGATCGTCGAGCAGGCGACCGAATTCCTTCTCCAGTTCGGCGAAGGCGGCGCGGGTGATCCTTCGCTCGGGAGTGGCGCTCTGTTCGAACTGCTCGACCCGCAGGGTTCCCGCCGGGAGGTCCACGGCGCTCTCGTGCAGGCCGTTGCCGCTCGACAGGGTGACCTTGGTGGGAACGCCCGGGGCGATTCGCTGGCAGGAACGGCCCCAAGGTTCTCCCGAGAGTTCGATGAGGGTGCGGGTCTGGTACTGGGGGCCGTCGGGGGGATGGAAGGAACTCTGGTAGCCGCTGAGTGTGGTCTCCCACCTTCCCTCGGTCTTCCAGCGACGGATGGCGAATCGATGTCCTCTCTCGAGTCCCACCCTCCAGGCGGGGTGGGCGGCGAGGTAGCGTTCGAGAAGGTCCCGGTGATCCTGATCAAGTCGGGTCAGCGAAGGGAGGCTGGCTTCGAGGGTGGGATCGTCACTCCCGGGAGCGGCGAGAGGAGCGAGGACAGCTGCCTGGAAAGCGTCGGGGATGCTCTCGCCCGCGGAATAGCCGGCCAGGGGTTCCGCCAACTCGACTCCCTCGGGCAGGGCCAGATCGACGGCGAAGTCGTCACCCTTGACGACCGAATAGGCGAACCCGATCACGCCGACGGGAATCGGGGTGCCGAGGGCGAGGCCGAGGGCACCGAGGGCGGCGAATCCCGGGCCGACTTGCTTGCGGACGAATCGGGCGATGGCCAGGCTGAGAAACCAGAGCAATCCAAGCAGGTAGCCGATGCCACCCGCCGTGCCGACCAGTCCCCAGGAGAATACCACGGAAAAGATCGACAACGCGAAGCAGGCCAGGCAGGCGAGTAGGGGAAACCAGATGACGTGGCGATGGGGACGCGCGAAAAGGCGTCGCCAACCGGAGGGTTTGGGGGAAGGGGGATTCGTATCCATGCGGCCGAGGAAACCTCCCGAAAGTGAAGGGGGAATGAAACGGAAGTGAAAAAACGGTGAAATCCGGCGATCTCCCGGGCCAGGCCGCCAGGCAGGTGGGGGGAGTCCGTGGGGAATCGCTGGAGTGGCGTTCAATCCACGGAGACCTCGACGGTCTCGATCGTTCCGGTGAACCTGCCCTGCGGCGCCTCGGGATCGACCGGATTGCCGGCGTCGTGGCCGATACTAAGGTCCTCCTGGGGATGCCGGGAGAGGAGTCCGCCGGCCCCCGCCTTGGCGGTTTTCGCGCCGGCCTGGCCTGGGTAGTCCAGGGTGATTGCTCCATCCTTGCGAAGCGCGGCAACGACGGTGAAGGGTTCCCGTCCGGAAGTCGGGGGAAGGGCCGTGGCCAGGCGGGTGATCTCGTTCCCGCTACGACGCACGGCGAACACGGCCTTGCCCCCGGACAGGTAGAGGACGTAGCCGACCGCGCTGCCGCCGTGGGAAAGGATCACGCCTTCGCCCGGGGCGGAGATCGTCGCGCTGAGGGTGAAGGGTTTGCCGGCGACGGCCGGCGCCGAAGCGGAGGCGAAGACCTCCCCGGCGCGGGCCCGCTTCCAGTCGAGCGGTTTGCCGGAGGCCTGTTTCGGCTTGGTTTCCCGGGGCACGCTCGGGTAGAGCGTCACCGGTTTCTCGACCACTCCGGGCGGACGCACCCCGGGACCGGGCTGGCCGCTTCCGATGTCGGCGACCATGGCGTCGGCGATTTTCTGGAGACGGGCGACGACTTCGGGGTGGTCGTCGGCCACGTTGGTGACTTCGCCGATCTCGGCTTCCAGGTCGTAGAGGCGCGGCCCGGCCTGGCGAATGTCTTCGGGCTGCTCCTTGAATCCCATCCCGATGCTCTGCGGCTCCAGCGCCAGTTTCCAGCGGCCGGAGCGGATCGCCTTGAGCCGGGTTCCCTGGAAGTAGTGCCAGGCTTCGCGCGACGATTCCTCGCTTTTCCCCAGCAGCAGCGGAGTCAGGTCGATGCCGTCGATCTTCACCTCGGGACGGGGCGTTCCTCCCGCGAGAGCCACGAAGGTCGGGAGCACATCGGTGGTGCCGGCGATGGCATCACTGGATCGGCCCGCCTCGATCCGTCCCGGCCACCAGGCGATGGTGGGTTCGCGGACGCCGCCCTCGAGGGTGCCGCCCTTGGAGCCGCGCAAGGGACCGGATTCGCCGCCGTTTTCCCCCTTCGAGGCCCAGGGGCCGTTGTCGCTGGTGAAAAGGACGAGCGTGTTCTCCGCGAGATCGAGCTGCCGCAAGGTGTCGAGCACCTGTCCCACGCTCCAGTCGACCTCCTCGACCCAATCGCCGTAGGTGCCGTTCTCCGACCTGCCGACGAAATCGGGGTGCGGATAGAGCGGCACGTGCATGGCGGTGTGGGGGAGGTAGACGAAGAAGGGCTTCCCGGCGGCCGCCTGTTTCTCGATGAAGCCGACGGTTTCCTCGGTGTAGATCCGGGTGATCCGTCGCTGGCCTCGTCCTCCAGCAGTTCACCGACCTTCTCGTCGCGCATCAGCGGGTGAACCTTCTTGCCGGTCTCGGTGGAAACGCGCCCCATGTCGTTGGAGTAGGGGATGCCGACGTAGGTGTCGAATCCCTGCCGGGTGGGAAGAAACTCCGGCTGGTCGCCGAGGTGCCACTTGCCGAAACAGGCGGTGGCATAGCCGAGTTCGGAGAGGTAGTCCGCCACCGTGATCTCGTCGGGATGCAGCCCCTTCGGTCCCGCCGGAAAAAACACCCCGGGCACGGAAACGCGTGGCGCGTAGCTGCCGGTCATCAACTGCGCCCGCGAGGCCGAGCAGACCGGAGCGGCGTAGAAGCTGGTGAGCTTGAGGCCCTCCGCCGCCATCCGGTCGAGGTTCGGTGTCCGGTTCTTCGTCGAGCCGTAGGGTCCGATGTCGCCGTAGCCCATGTCATCGATGAAGATGAGCACGAAGTTGGGCCTGGCTTCGTCGGCGTGGAGCGATGCCGGAGCGGGGAGGAGGAGGGCGAGCGAGAGCAGTGACAGGAGTCGGTGCATGAGAGGGGAGTGTCGCGGAGTTGGTCGTTCTTCGGCTTTGCGAAGCTCGGGGG
>JAUIGT010000118.1 GCA_030432615.1 Verrucomicrobiia bacterium | reverse complement strand
GACGCCTCGTGAAGGCCTCGGCATTTTCGTCCTCGAGGCGATGGCGGCGGGAGTGCCTGCCATAGCGGCCGCCGCCGGAGGGCATATGGAGACGGTGGGCGTGGCAACCCCCGAGCTGCTCTTCGAACTGGTGGAGCGATTTCCCGACGCTGCCGTTGCCGCAACGCCGGACCGTCCTCTCTTGGAAGACGCCAGGAAGAAATCGGTCGGCTACGTCGAGGAGTTACTGGTTCGGGAAATGCTTGCTGAAAAAGAGAGGGATCGGGAATACTGGGCACCACTGAAAGCCAAACTGGGGGAACTACGGCGAGTGGCAAGATCGGGTCAGGCGGAGTGACCGTTAGGCGCTTTCCACGCCACCCTCGCCAGCAGCACGTTGCCGCGGGCCTGGCGCCGGGGCATCCATTCGCCGACGGTGACCCAACTCTCTTCGGAGCTGGCGTTGACGACATGGAAATTGCCCATCAGGGCCACGTCATCGGGAGCATCGATTCCGTCGCCGACGAGCGGCAGGACGACGCGCTCGGTCTCCCGGATCAGGCAGCGCTTTTCCGGATCGACCCGCGCGGTCCAGAGTGGTGAACGCCAGCGGATCACGTTCTCGTTGGAGGCATCCTTCCGCGTGTAGACGAGATGGAGGCCGTCGGAATGCGTCATCCAGTGCTGCTGGGTGGTGGACATGGTCAGCGTTTCCCCGTCGTCCCAGGCCCAGGCCTTCTTTTCCCCGTAGTGCAGTCCGTCATCGCTCGCCGCCACGTAACCGTGCCCGTCCTCGGCGCGGATGGTCATGAAGACGCGGCCGTCGAATTGGGTGATGGAAGGCTCCAGCAGGCCGCGTCCGACCTCGAGGCTGAGAGCGGGACCGACCTCCTTGATCCGAAGCGTTTCCCCGTCGAACGCGCACCGCACGCCTGCGACCTGTCGGTTCTCGGCCGTGGGGCCGAAGGTGAAGGCGAGGAGGATGTCGCCATCGGGCAGGACGACCCGCTGGCCACAGTTGTTGGAATAGATGAAGCCGCCGCGGGGATCGTCCCATTCGAGTTTCTTCTGCTCCGACCAGGTGCCGTCGGCGTGCCGGACCGCGTAGAGGGGGTAGCGGGGAAGCTGGTCCTTCTTGGAGAAATGGTCGCCTCGATAGAAGACCACGTGCCCCATGGCCAGCGTGGTGTCGGTCTTCGGGTGATACTGCGGCACCACGTCGCAGACGCCCTTCTGGAGGCCGTCATGTTCCGGCATGGGGCGCCGCCCGAGGGCTTCGATCGGAGCCGGGTCGGTCCAGGTTTTTCCCAGGTCGTCGGAACGGGTCCAGTGCACCGGACCGAAGTAGTCGGAGCCGGAAATTTCCTGCAGGGTCATCAACACGAACGGCTTCCCGTTTTCGCCCGGGACCACGCAGGCCCGTGGATGAAACCAGGTCGTGCCACCGCCATCGCGGTTGCGCCACAGGGTTTCCCGGGTAATCGACTTGATCAAGTCGTCCGATGCCTGCGAGAGTCCGGGAACGGCGAGCGAGGCGAAACCACCCGCGCCGGCGGCGAGAAACTGGCGACGATTCAGAAAGGGAGAAAGCATGCGAGCGATCATAGGAAACCAACGAACGGAAACCATGGCGACATCGCGGGGAGGGCGGCGCGGGATCGCGTTGGCCATCCTCGCCCTGGCGACCTGCCATTCAACCCTCTTGGGTCAGGGAGCCAACCCGGTCGAATCCGCTCGGCCGAACGTCCTCATGATTGCCATCGACGACCTGCGCCCCATGCTGGGCTGCTACGGCGAAACCACGGTGAAGACGCCTCACATCGACGCGCTCGCCGGTCGGGGAATGCTCTTCGAGCGCGCCTACTGTCAGTATTCGAAATGCGGCCCATCGCGGCTGTCGTTGCTCACCGGTTTGCGGCCGGACTCGGTCGGGGTGTTCACGCACAAGGACGCGGACATGCGGGCGTTCCGGGAGGCGCACGAGGATCTTCATTCGATTCCGCGTTGGTTCAAGGCGCACGGCTACCACACCCGGGGGTTCGGAAAGGTCTACCATGACGGCTGGGACGATCCCCGCGACTGGTCCGAGCCGGCCGAGCCCGGTCGGGAAAAGGAGATGCTGGAGATCGTCGATGAAAAGGCGATCGCCGATGTGCCGTTCGAGCAACGCGCCGGGGTGCCGACCCTCGTCGCCGAGCGCCTGGAGTGTCCCGCCATCCAGGCGCCGGACGTTCCCGACGAGGCGCTCTTCGCCGGGCGAATGACCAACCGGGTCATCGAATTGCTGGGAGAACGGGCCCGGCAGGACGCGCCTTTCTTTTTCGCCGTCGGCTACCGTCGTCCGCACCTGCCTTTCGTGGCGCCGAAACGGTGGTTCGACAGCTACGAACCGGATCCGTCGTGGCTGATGCCCCCGGACGAGCGGCGTCCGCCGAAGGGCGCGCCCCTGATGGCCTGGTTCAATTCCGACGGCTACCTGGGCACCGCCCGCAATCAGGGACTGACGATGCCGGTGCGTCCGAAGTCGGTCGAGGAAGGCATGGCCTGGGCCGGATACGAGTTGCGCAGCTACGTCGGTCTGCCCAATCACGGTCCGATTTCCGACGCCGACCAACTTCGCGTGCAGCATGCCTACCGGGCCTGCGTCAGCTACGTCGATGCCCAGGTCGGACGATTGCTCGCAACCCTGCGGGCGTCGGGGCTCGAGGAGAACACCGTCGTGCTGTTGTGGTCGGACCACGGCTGGCATCTCGGTGAGCAGGGCGCCTGGAGCAAGATGACCAACTACGAGATCGCCACCCGGGTGCCGCTCATCATCGCCGCGCCGGGAGAGGCTTACGAAGCGGGGAAGACGGAATCGCTGGCGGAACTGGTCGATCTCTACCCGACGCTCTGCGAGCTTACGGGATTGCCCCTCCCGGATCACCTCGAGGGAGACAGCCTGGTGCCCGTGTTGCGCGATTCGTCGGCGACGGTGAAGGAGTTGGCGCGATCGCAGTATCCCCGGTTTCGCGGTCGCTATGATGGTCGGGCCTTTCGCGATGAACGTCACCGGCTGGTGGAGTGGATCGACACCCAGAGCGGGGAGATCGTGGAGCGGGAACTCTACGATCATGAGGTCGACCCGGTGGAAACCGTCAATCTTGCCGATCGTCCCGAGTCCGCGGAGATCCTGCGACGGTTTCAGTCGAGAAAGTAACCATTTCCGACCATTCAGGATGGTGTGATTTTCGGAAAAGGTGTTAACTTCGGCCATCATGGCTACCTGGCACTACGCGGACGCGAACAAGCAACAGTTTCAGATCGATGAATCCCAGCTCTCTTCGGCGGTTCAGCAGGGCGTGATCGCCCCGAACACGCCGGTGTGGACCAGCGGCATGCCCAACTGGGCTCCGGCTGGCCAAGCGTTGGGCCACCTGTTCCCGGGCGGCGGCGGTGGCGGCGGATCGCAACCACCGTCGGGGCCGCCGCCGATGAACGGCAGCGGATTCGTCAGCACCGGAGGGGGCGCGCCGATCCAGTCCCACGAGGTCGATTACGAGATCTTCGGGGACGACATGCAGATCGTGGAGGTCGAACTCGACCCGGGCGAAACGGTGATCGCGGAAGCCGGCGCCATGAATTACGTCGAGCAGGACATCCACTTCGAGGCCAAGATGGGCGACGGTTCCCAGCCGAACGAGGGCATGATGGGCAAGCTGCTCGCGGTCGGGAAACGGGCGCTCACGGGCGAGTCGATTTTCATGACTCATTTCACCCACCGCGGTTCCGGTGGGAAAAGGCGGGCCGCATTCGCCGCGCCCTACCCGGGCAAGATCATGGCGATCAACCTCAAGGAAATTGGTGGCGAAATCACCTGCCAGAAGGATTCCTTTCTCTGCGCGGCCATGGGAACCCAGGTCACGATCGCGTTCAACAAGCGGCTCGGCGCGGGATTCTTCGGCGGCGAAGGTTTCATCCTCCAGCGCCTCAAGGGGGACGGGATGGCCTTCATCCACGCCGGCGGCACCGTGGTGGAGCGGGAATTGAAGGGAGAGACCCTGCGGGTGGACACCGGCTGCCTGGTGGCTTTTTCCCCGGGCATCAGCTACGACATCCAGCGGGCGGGCAACCTGAAGTCGATGTTCTTCGGCGGAGAGGGCCTTTTCCTCGCAACCCTCAGCGGTCACGGCAAGGTCTGGCTTCAGAGCCTGCCCTTTTCCCGGATGGCCGATCGCATCCTCTCCCACGCCCCGTCGGCCGGCGGGCGTTCCCAGGGCGAAGGCAGCGTCCTCGGTGGAATCGGCCGCATGTTGGACGGGGATTGATTCGCCCTTCCGGATTGGGTGCGGTCGCCCGATGTCGCTCCTGCCCGAGTTCGCGGAAGAACACGCCGCGGCGTTTCTATTCGTCGGGGTTTTCTGTCCATCATGGTTGCTGGCGTGGGCGACCTGGGGCTTGCTGACGGGAGAGACCTGGATGGTGTCCAGGGGGCCGGCGAACGAGGGCGTGGAGCTGATCGAGGCCAGCGGAAAATCAGCGCGGCTGGTTTCGCTGGGACTGATCGGCGGCGCCATCGCGTTGTTTGGCTGGAAGGGCGCCTGCGAATTGCCGCGACTGAATCGGTGGTATGATTGGATCACCGGAACCGGTTGCGTTCTGGTTCTGATCTTCGTTGCGTGGTCCTATTTACTGCTCCTTTGGTAGGGAGCTTGAGGGCCGGAAATGCGTCTCTGTCGGGTGGAAGGCTCGTTTCCTCAACGCTTGCCCGTTTTCGGACAAGATCTGCGACGTGATCGGAGCGGTCAGGTTGTCAGATACTTGTATGAACGCATGGCTATGTAGTCTTGAAGCGGCAATCGCGATTGGGCTCACGGTGGCCTCGCTTTTCGCCGAAGGCTCATCACCGGAAGATCTCTCGGTCAATCTCGATAAAGATCCGGCCCTGGAGCGAGTCACCTGGAGCAAGTTCGCGGAAACGGAGGAAGAGGGCGAGTTCTTCCAGGTGCGGGTGCTGGATGACGATGGTGGTCTGCTCTGGGAGGGACCGAAGGTGACCGACACCGAGAACCCGCTCGTGTTCGGCAACTGGCATTTCGGCTACAGCCTGCCGGAACTCGCGGCGGACATCGATGGCGACGGCGCGGTGGAACTGGTGACGCCGGCGCCGCAGAGCGACGTCTCGCCGACCTGGTTCCGGGTCATTCGCTGGCAGGGCGGGCGCTTCGTGCCGGCCCGGATGGGTTCGTTGCTGGAATCGCCACGGGGCACCGGGAAGTTTCCCTGGTCGAAGTCGGATGAGTGGCAGGGCACCTGGATCTCGTCGTTCCTCGGGGTGGAAGCCGACGGCTCGTTCCGGGTGCAGGTGTTCGAGTACGGCGGCGGCGTGACCACCCGCCAGGGCGAGGCCCTCGTCGGCATCGAGCCGGATGGCTACGTGGTGAAACGGTGGACCAAGCCGCTGAAGCCACTCACCGACCTGCCTTCGCCGATGGCGAACGATGAGCCCTTGGTCGGCGGCGTGGTCGTCTATCGCGCCCGGTTGGGAGCCGGTGACCATTTCAATTCGGCCGGGGAACGCCTGGCGAAAGTGGGCGACATCCTCCGCCAGGACCGCGCCAACTACTACAAGGGAAAGAGCGATGACGAAGACGGTCCCGATCCTCTTTTCTCCACCCGGGAAGCCCGGGATGGGATGGACCGGCGCACCCCGGTCCCGGTGGGCGCCGCCGAAGAGGCTTGGCGGGAGGCCATCGTCAACGGCCAGCCCCTGGTCGAGGTGGAGGTCAAGGATACCACCCTGAACGTCAAGATTCTGAATCAATGAACACGACATCCGATCAGACCGTCGACGAGCCGGGGGAGTTGGTGTGGGAAGCGGACACGCCGATTTTCCGCAACCCGACGATCATGACCGCGATGCTGGGGGCGGTGGGCTTCGGGACGCTGCTGCTGACTGTGATCATGATCGGCGGATCGGTGGCGGTGGAGCGCTACGAAGACCTTCCCGCCATGATGGGAATGGCCCTGCTGGTGGGAGTCGGTATTCTGCTGCTGATGTTCCTGGTCAGCCTGGTGGTCTTTCGCGGAAAAATGAGGATGCGGGTCATGGTCGATGACGAAAAGGTCGTCCAGACCGTGGCCAGTCGTTCGGCCGGTCTGGCCAGCGGCGCGGCCATCGTGGCCGGGCTGGGCGGGGGCGGAGCCACTCTGGCCGGCTCCGGGCTGATTGCGTCGGCGAACCGAACGGCGATCGTGAAGATTTGTGACCTGACCGATGCCGTGGGAAATCCGAAGACTGGAGAGATTCGGCTCCGCAACGATTGGCGGATGGTGATGCAGCTGTTCGTGCCGTTGGATCGCTACGACGAGATCCTGACGGCCCTGCGGTCTCGGATCGAGGCCGGTTCGAGTCCACGGGAGAGAACCGACATTCCTCCCGTCCTGAAATTGCCGGTGGTGATGGGGACGCTGCTCTTTGGTGGCCTTTTGCTGGTCGAATTCCCGCTCGGGTTCGCCCGCGGTTTCGTCATTGCGATGGCGTTGCTGACCCTGTTCAGCATTCTGGGACGTCCGCAGGGACGCCGCTTCTTCGGCTGGCTGCAAGTGGCGGTGATCGTCGGTGGCTTGGGCCATGCCTGGACGGCGGCGCCGCCGGAATGGAGTCGCGAGGGCGAGGCCTGGGCGGTGGGAATCCAGCTGGTGGTGCTCGGGCTGTTCACCGCCTACGGCCTGCTGGCCGGACTGGGAACCTTTCAACCACGGCGACCGTCTGCATCGGCCCAAAAAGCCGACATCGCCGCAACCTCCAACCATCAACCGGCATGAGCACGAAAACCCCCGTTCCCGACGAGGCGCTGACCTGGATCGGCGACTATCCGATTCTCCGGAACCGCACTGTGGCCATCAGTCTCTTCGCGGTGGCCACCATCTCGGTGGGCTTGGTGGGATTGCTGCTGGTGGGGCTCGCGGTTGGGGACCGTAACTACGAGTTCGTCGCCCAACTGCTGAAGATCATCGGCGGAATCTGGCTGGGGTTTCTTCTCCTGCTCTTCGGGATCGGCGCGGTCTTCTTCGGCGGCAAGATTCCCATGGAGGTGATCATCGACGAGCGGGGTGTAATCCAGATCCAGCGCAGTGATCGGGCGAAGTTCGCCAATCGGGCGGCGATGATTGGCGGTCTCCTGGTGGGAGGGGCACGCGGATTCGGCGCCGCCGGCGCCGGAATGCTGGCGGCTTCCCGGGAGAGCGAAGGCTACGAATACCGCGACCTCAGGGTGGCGCGAGGCAATCCCCGGACGGGCGAGATTCGGCTCAAGGATGACTGGCACACGGTGATGCAGCTGTTCGCTCCGCTGGATCACTACCAGGAAGCGATGGAGCGAATCGAATCGGGCATCGCCAAAGCGGGCGCGGGCCGCTCCACGCGAACCGACATCCCGGCGGCCGTCAAGGTCCTGGTGAGTCTCGGGGCGGCGGTGTTCGGCGCGTTCCTGCTGGCGGGCTTTCCCCTGACGATCACGGTCATCGGGGTGCTGGTCCTCGTGGGCCTGACCGTGACGACGATTTTCATTCGTCCGGCGCGGCGGCCGATGTTCGGCTGGGGGATGGCGGGACTGGTGGCGCTGGGAGTGCCGGTGTCGTTCCGGGTCGATCCGCCGGCGCTACACGAACCGGGTGCCGGGTTGGTGCTGGGCATCCAGCTGGCGGTGCTCGGTCTTTTCGCCCTGTTCGGCGTGTGCGCCGGGTTGGGTGTGTTCAACCTGCAAACGGGAGGTCGGGAGAGGGAATCATGAGCGCGAGTTCTGCCAAGTTCTGCACCGGTTGCGGCGCGGCCCTGAGGCCGGGCGTGAAATTCTGCGAGTCCTGCGGAACCCGGGTGGAAACCGGGGGTGACGAAGTGACCTCGTCCGCTCCGGCCCCCGGGGCTTTCTTCGAGTCGGGAGAGGAACGGCTCGTGGGCCAGGTGCCCTGTGCCTGGGTGCTGGAAAAGAAGGGGTTCTTCGGCGGCCACAAGACGCGCCAAGGGAATCTTCTCATCACGAATCGCCGCCTGGTCTTCCTCCACGAGACGAGCAAGTCGAACGACGAGGAAGTCTACGAGGACGAGCGCCTGGAGGAGGAAGCCCGGAAGCGGGGCATCGAGCTGCGGGAACTGGTGCGGGACTACGACTGGTTCGGCGGTCCGGGAAAGCGTTTCGTGGATTCACCGGTGGACGAGTTGCTGCGGGAAAACCGCGACAACTGGGAAGTGACGCTGGACCAGGTGAATCGTGCGCGGCTCTGGCTGTCGCCCGACGACTGCCCGGAGCAACTGGAGGTGGAGGACGGAGAAACCTCGCCGCACCGCTTCCAGATCTACCGCGCCGCCGGCGAGGCGGTGGAGGGCTGGTTGGGATCGCTCCTCGGACCCGGGCGATTCCAGACCTCGACCGACGAATTGTTTTCCACCTGAATCCATCACCCGAACTCCCTGCTGCTATGGCCATTCGCTACTGTCCGGAATGTGGAAGCGCTCTCGAAGAGGGACTGCGTTTCTGCGAGCAATGCGGGACCCCGATAGAGCCGTCGGATTCGCAATCGAAGCCCGTAGAACCGTCGCCGGTGACGTACGACTCCAAGGCGCCCCGGGCGGCGAAGACGGGAGGACGGGGACGCCGGGTGTTGCTGGCCCTCGGGATCTTGGCGGGGGTGGCGATCGTGCTCGGCCTGTGGATTGTCGGCACCTGGCAGGCGCCGGATCCGCGGGAACCGGACACGCTGCCCACCGCGGAGGAGGCCTTCCCCGTGGAGCCGGTCGGCGTGGATTCCATCAACAACACCATCGACGGAGAGAAGGTGGTGGTGGAGGGGGATGGGCAGGTGATGAATTCTCCGGGGCTCGGGGTGGATCGACCGGTGTGGTGCCTGAACGGTCCCACCCAGTCGCGTTTCTCCGTGCCCGTGGCCAAGCGCGAGGGACGCGGCACTTTCACTCCCAGTCTCCAGGTGCTGGTGCCCGAACTGGTCACCCTCGACAACGGAGCCGAGACCCTGCCGATCCGGGTTCGCTTGGTCGGCAACGACGGGGGCGAGTCGATGAGCGAACACGAGGTGAAACCCGCCAATCGCTGGCAGCGGCTTGAGCTTTCCTTTCCCTACGACGGTGCGCGAGCGCCCTACCGGATGCATTTCGAGGCGACGGGGTTCTCCGGCGCGATCTACATCGATCGGGGGCCGAACTCGCTGGCCGGCAAGTCCCCAACGCAACCGTGAACGAGATCACGAACCTCCTTCTCCCTTCCATTTATGCCTGCCCACCGATTCTGTGAACAATGCGGCGCCCCGCTTCGAGAGGGCGTGAAATTCTGCGAGAGTTGCGGCGCTCCCTTGGAGGATACGAACGAAGCGGTCCCGACCCTGCCCCCTCGGAAACGAGTGACATCGGCCCCGGTCGCGGAGCCGGTCGAGCCGGCGGAAGAAAGTCGAAACGCGCAGCCGGCCTGGCGTTACCTCGGGATCAAGGTGGCGATCGGGGTGGGGGCCTTCCTGCTGGTGGGAATCGGGGGCTGGTGGTTGGGACAGGATCGCGAGGACGCGGATGCGATGCCGGAAGTGGCCATGCCGACGATGCCCGAGAGCGACCCGGCTTCGCCGTTCCACACGGATCCTCCGGAAGAGTCCACCGAGGCTTCCGCCTCATCGAGTCCAGCGCCGATAGAAACCGAGGCTCCGGCTCCTCCAGCGGAGACACCGATGCCTGTGGAAAATACTCCGGCAACAACGGCACCGAACTCGCCACCGGGACCGGCGCTGGTCGAAGGAGGCGATTTTTCCGCCGGAACGCCGAACGGGCTGTCGGGAGACGGTAATCGTGTCGAGCAAGACGGACAGGCGGCGTGGCAATTGCAAGGCCCGGACGACATGGCGATCTCGGTGCCCTTGTCCGCATCGCCGGGGCGGGGAACGCTGCAGGTTCGCTACCGGGTATTTCTTCCGGAAAGCACCCAGGTTGATGCTGCTCTCGGAGGGGTGCGACTGCGGGCGCGACTGACCGATCGCTACGAAAGTTCGGCGGTGTCGGACCGAATACTGAAACCCTCACCGGACTGGCAACCGGTGGAGTTGTCGTTCGAGGACACCGGCTCGGGGCCCTACACGCTTTGGATCGAGGCATTCGGCATGACCGGTCCGTTGTTGTTGGACGACATCGAGGTCTACGCGAGCGGTGCCGCGATGTCCGCTGGCAGCGACAGCGCGACACCTCCGGCGTCGGGGCCGGCCTCCGAGGCAGTTCCACAAGCGACCGAACTGGAAGAGTGGGTGATGAATCGCCCGTGGTTCCGGCAACTGGCCCAAACGATGCCGAAAGGCGTGACCTTGAGCGTGCAGGAGGGAACGTCCGAGTTTGAAGGGTGGGGCGCCTTCGAGATTCGGGAACATCATTCACCCGAATCGGGTTTCGATCCGGATGTGGCCCCACTGGTGGGCCTGTTCCAGGTGTCGCCGCAACGCGACGGCATGAGCTGGATGGACCCGGTCGCGGGTGACTGGGTGCCGATCGAGGACTTCTTCGCCTCGCGAGAACTCGATGGGACGAATCCTTGACCGCGGATACCGCCAGCCCGAACGGGAAGCAACATCAACGCCAATTCTCAACCCGAATACCGACCGCTTGACGCTTCGTCCCGGGACTTCGACTTCGCCGGAGATAGTTGTCTGGCGATCATGGCGGATGGCTGAAAACGCGTGGCGGAGGGGATCGTGGTGAACGAGACGAGTGATGCGACCGGAGTGCAGGAGTGTCAGCCCGGCCAGTGAAAAGCAAGCGCAGACGTTATTCAGCCAAGATCTGCAGAGAGAGTTTTCGTCACCCCGCTTTAGTTATTTCTGCGGAAGTAGGGGGCGAATTTGAGATGATAGGCTTCCGGTGATCTTGGAGTCTTGAGCGGGTAAAGGGAAAAATGGGAAAGAAATCGTGAATCAAACCCCATGAGTAGGAATGAGGTGAACAATCGCTCTTTTGCGTATCGCCGTGGTCTGCTGATCAGGAGTACGACCCCATGGAAGGCCTTCGCCGGATGGACGATCTTCCCCGGAGGTCATGGGATGACGGCTCCACCGCTGCTGAAACTCAATTCTCCCGCACCCACTTCGGTTTTGATCGATTCATCCCGGGCGCCTTCGGCCCATGGCTGAGAAACGTGATGTCTATCCGAATGCAGTTTTGCGAGCAACGCGGAGCAGCCCTCACCGAGGGAATGCGGTTCTGTGAATCGTGCGGTGTGCTGATTGGCATGGGCGCCAAAGTGCCGAAGGCCATGGCGGCGACAGATTCGGCGCTGGAGCGCGGAGAATTCCCGTTTCAAGGCAGACCCTTCACTCAGTATCCGGCTCCCGGTTTTCACCCGACCGAGGAAGGAGGTGCGGAAGATGTTTCACTTTGAACAACTGCAATCCGCGACGTGGTGGCGTGGAGTGATGGCCATGGTGGTGCTTCTCGGATTCACAGGCAGCGGATTCGCGAGTTTCGGAAATGTCGGACGACTACCGACCGATGCCGAGATTCAGGCAGCTCTGGACGAGCTGGAGAACGGCGGTGAAGATGGGATACAGAAGGTGATCGCGGTCTCCAAGGTGATCAAATTTCATAGGATCGATTTCCCAGGAGCAGCGGCCGACCGTTCAGAGGCCGAGGTGATTGCGGACATGAAATATGGCGGGGTGATCTCAATCCCACTGCACGGCATTTCAGATGATGGGGGAGGTGTTCAGGGTTGGGCGTTCATCAACTACGGGATGGCACGAATGTACAGGCCACTAAGCCTCGATGAAGCGTATCTCCAGCGGCTGGAAGAGATCCGAAGCAGTCCCAACTTGGAGTTGGGATTTGCGGAGGACGACAGCGGCTTGGGAAGCGGGGAGAGTTCCGGAACCGACATCATCTTCGGGCCGGTCGAATGGGGTCAGGTGATCGCCGATATTCTCAAGGGCGTGGCCGTTGGTGCCGCTGCTGCAGGATTGGCGACGCTGGCCGGTAAAGTGACTGGTAGCGGGCCGGTGCGAAAGGAGGAGGAAGACGATGACGACGAGCCGGACCGGGTGGTGCGGTACGTGTTGAATCCCTCCACGGACCGGCTTCGCCTACCGCCGGGAAGTTCGGCGTCGTTGGAGATAGCCATCTGGGCGATCACCGCGGATGGACGAAGGAGAGTGGCGAGCGAAGTAATGATCCGGCTGGCAGCGCCGGAGGAAATTCGTGCGAACCCGGATTCCGGCCAGGGAAACATGGCCTGCACTGTGAGTGTGGGAGAGAAAGCCCTAGTGGCCACGCATGAGATCAGGGTATCGACCCAGGGCGGCAGCGGGGTGCCGGTCGAGGCGATCATCCGCGTGGAGATCCAGCCAAGGCTCCGCCTGGAGTTTTTCTGAAAACGAAACTTGGAGAAAACCATTGTGTCATCAGAATGGACAGAGAAACCGGATTACCGGTTGCGCCTGAGGGATGACCTCCAGGGCTGGAAGCCATGTCGGGTCCGGGTTCGCAGTGTTTTCGACACCAAGGACCGAAAGCCAGGCGGCATCTTGAAGGAAGAGTTCGAGGTTCGCGATGCCCCCGATTCCGCCGCGAACTTCATATGGGAGGGCTTTTTGAAGGTGTCGGGCAAGAAGCGGCTCGCGGCCCCGAATGAACTCGAGTTTTTCGTGGAACTCAGCTCCGATCTCCCCAAGGAGAGGTGGGAAAGGCTGAAGGGGCCCCTCCGTCTCGAAGTGGTCGCTGCGCTCGATCTTGCCGCGATGGGTGTCGGCCACTCGGTGGGAGGCGCGATTTCGCTCGCCGGTGGAGGCCTGATAGGCGGAAGTATCGGATCCGCCATGGCACCCGACTCAGCGAATTTCGTCGCGGCCGTCTGCGAAATCGATGTCGAGAAGCCCGTATTCACGCTCTCGATCGAGAAGTTTCGCTGGCAGCCGGTGGAGCAGTTGGCTCTTGCCGAGGTGATGGGCGGGGACGAGATTTCCACCCTGTTTCGCGATGGCGGAAGGCTGAAGATACCCGTGGTGTGCGCCTCAATGCAGAAGCACGCCGACCAGGAGTTGCGCTTTTCCCCGGAGACCGAGCCACAATCCGTGCGGGACGTTCAGGCGGTTTTGAACTGGGCCGGGAAAGACATTCCCGGCCGCTATGAGAAAGGCGATGAGAAACACGAAGTGCTTTGCTTTGCCATTCCCGCCGCGGAAACGGGAACGGTGTTCGAAACCACGGAGCCGGCTACGGCGCAGCCGGTGAGCATGCAATTGTTGCCCGGTTTGTTGGCCAAACTGGACGGAATTGCCGGGGACATCGCTTCGATCGAAGCGTCGCTCTCGGCCAACGGCGTTTCCCTTTCGGAGTCGTGGAACGACTACCTGTTCCACTTGGCCAAGCACCTTGGTGAGACGTTTCGAGATGAACTGGAGAAGAACGAAGTAGTCGAATCCTTCGACACTCGAATCATCAACCTGGCGACGTTCTTCAACCAGGTTCCCCGAATCGTCCGATTGATCGGGAAGACCGTGATTCTAAGGTCCAGGGTGGAGGAGGCCGCCATCGCCGCGCTCGCAGACCTTTCGATGAACTGTCTGACCTTCGGACACGACCAGTGGGTCAAGAAGAGCGGGGAGTCGGAGATGCTCGAACAGTTCAAGAAGCTGTCCGATGAGAACGCGAAACTGATTCGCTCCGAGTTTTCCAGCAAGGTCGCGACCGATCTCCATGCCAAGGGAGCGCGACTGAAGGAAATCGATGTTCGCCTCGACGAGATTCAACGAGAAGGACGCAGGGTCATGATGGCTGGTCCCGAGGGACTCGGAATCAGCAAGGTCACCTGGGAATACAAGTTCACTCAGTTCGCGAAGGAACGGACCGAGTTGCTGGCGGAGTTGAAGCGGCTGGAGGTAGAGGAAGCGGCGCTCAAGAAGACGACCGCCGCGCTGAGCGACGCGATCTGGGACCTGGAGACGGTGCCGCTCACACGAAAAGTGGATATTTCATTCCAGCGCGCCGGAATGACCGAGGGACTGGACGACGGGGCCAGCCTGATGCAGAAACAGTTGCGGGCGGTGGAAGCGGATTCCGCGAGGACCATCGAACAGTGGGAGAGCGCCATCGGGAAAATGTCCGCCGCAGACCAGTTGGCGGCCCGGGAAGTCATCGA
>JAUIGT010000117.1 GCA_030432615.1 Verrucomicrobiia bacterium | reverse complement strand
CATGCGCTGCTGGTTCTCGGGATACCGGTCGATGCCGTGACTCTCCGAGTTGGAGCCGGAAATCCCGGCCTTGGGAATGTCATCGAGGTCGCCTTCCGGCACCGGCGGCATCTCGATCCGCTGGTGCGGATACTTTTCGAAATAGCGCCGCGGAGCCACATTCGGGTAATGCGGTCGCACGAAACCGGTGGCGAGAAAGAAGGGCTTGTCCTCCTTCCCGTAATTCTTCAACAACTCGACCGACCGCGCCGCGGCCTTCCAGTCGGGTTGATCGGAACCTTCGCCGTCGTACTGCACCGTCACGAACATTCGGTGCGGCATCTTCGTCGATTGCCGTCCCTCGAGCGCGTCGGTGAAAATATTCAGGTTCAGGCAGGCGTAGTCGCCCGGCGTGTGCGCCTCCTTGCCGGGCGCGTTGAAACGTTCCGTCCAGCAGGCTTCCACGTCTTCGCCGTCGGTACCGTCGATGATGTCTCCCGGCACCCGCATGTGGAAGATCTTGCCGACGCGAGCGCTCGTGTAGCCGTGCTCGATGAAATTCTCACCCAGCGTCTTCCCCTGTTTCCCCTCGTAGCGGCTGCGCATGAAAGAACGCCGCGAAGGCAGGCACCAGGTTCCCTGGCAGTAGGCCCGCTCGAAAACCATGCCTTCCGAAGCGAGCCGATCGATGTTCGGCGTCTCGCACAAGGCGTCACCGTAGCATCCGAGCACGCTGGCCTTGAGGTCGTCCGAGACGAGGAACAGGACGTTCTTCACCCGCGCCCCTCCGCCGTCGGCACTCCAGGCTCCCGTGGGAGCCAGGACCGCCGCCAGGAGGACCGCTGCAAGGGATCTCGTCATGACGGGAAAATCGATCAGCCCTGCGGGTCGGCCGGCTTTTCCTCGTCCTTCGCTTCTTCCTCGACCGGAGCTTCCGCCGCCGGAGTCTCGGGAGTGGTTTCGGGCTGAGCCGCCGCTTCCGGCTTCACCTCTTCCACCGGCTCGACCTCCGCCTGCGGCTCGGGAGCCGATTCCGTTGGGGATGCTTCCGCTTCCGCTTCCGCTTCCGCTTCCGCGGACGCCGGTTCGGACGGAGTCTCCGCGGACGCTTCTTCCGTGGAGGGCTCCGTCTTCGCTTCCGGGACCGGTGCCGGCTGCGGCGATTCGGGAACGGCTCCGACGGCATCTTCGGCCTGGGCGCCCGTCACCTTGAGCAGCTGCCCCATGAACACCTTGCCGTTGAGAACGTCGAGCGTTCGCTGGGCATCCTCGACGCTGGCGAACTCGGCCACGATGGCTCCGTTGGCGACCTCTCCCAGCCCGACGAGCGGAGCGATGTCTTCGATGCCTTCCTTCACGTCAGTGGGCGTGACTTCCCCGGAAAGATTCCCGATCGAGAGCTTGGTGCCCGTCACCTTCACAGCCTCGGCTTTCGGCTTGCGCGGAGGTTCCGGTTCCTCATCGGCGAAATCGCGCCCGCCCCGGCGATTGCGACCACCGCCGCCCCTCTCGCGGTCGCGCTTCTCGCCGCGCGGTTTGCGCTCTCTCCTGCCACCGCCGTCATCGTCTCCGGATTCTTTCCTGGAAGGCTTGCCTCCGTCGTCGTCGCCATCGCCATCACCATCGCGCTGCCCCTCGCTCTTGGCACCGCTGACAAGGATCTGGCGCCCCTGGAGTTCCTGGTCGTGAAGGGAATCGCAGGCTTTCTTCGCCTCCTCGACGCTGGCCATTTCCACGAAACCGAAGCCCTTGGACTTGCCGCTGCGCTGATGGATGACGACTTCCGCCTTTTCCACCGTGCCGGCACTGGAGAAGAACTTCGCGAGATCCTCATCGGTGACCCCGTAGTCCAGGTTGCCGACGTAGAGACGACCACTGGTCGGGTCCACCCTCTCCATCGTGCGCTTGGCGCGCTTCTTCTTGGGCTTTCTCTCGCCGCCTTCCTTCTCGGATCTCGGCAAAGACTTGGGCTTCCTGTCCGAGGACGGGCGCTCCTGCTCCCTGCCCTTGGGCTCCGCCGGTTTCTTGCCGGCATCATCGCCGATACCGAAAAAGCCAAGGATGCGCTGCCACAGGGTAGGTTTCGGCTCGGGACGCGGGAAGCGCTCGCGCATGATGTCGTCCTCCGATTTGCGGCGCGGACGTCCGCCGCCCTGGCGCTGCCCCTGGTTGCGATTGCGATTCCGGTTTCCCCCACCGCCTCCGGAACGATTCCGGCGCTGGCGATTCGAGTTTCCACGTGATGATGATGAGTCCATGAAGAATAAGGATGGTTAGGCAGTTCGAAGCCGGTGCCCCTTTTTCGCGTTCGCAAGGCACCGCCCCATGATGACGATCGGGTCACGAAACCTCCCGGTCGTCTCTGCAGACGCCATCCGGAGTTCCGATCCCCCGCCGCGACTTCCAATGAAATCCCGCAGCGCTCCACCATAGGGCAATCCTGATTTTCGCAAAATCGTATTTACCGCGCCGAGCCGTTCCGGAATGATCCGGAGGAAGGATGCTCCAAGCTTTTATGAAAAACTCCTGCATTTCCAATCTCTTACCAAATCTCAGGAAGTTCGGGCGCTACGGCATCATCCTTCTGTTCATCGTTTTCTCCCAAATCGGGCTGGCCGAGGAGGACACGTCCCGAAACGCCCTCGCGGTCTACCTCCCGGACTATCGGGTGAAGAGCGGACAGGAAGTGCCGCAACTGCACGGCACCAGCGACCTCATTCTCTTCTCGGCCAAGCCGGGTGAGGAAGGCGACGGCGGCGTGGATTTTTCCCGGATCACCCCGGCCCTGCTGTCCTTTGCCGAAAAAGCCCGCGCATCGGCGCCGGACCTACGCGTTTCGGTCTGCGTGGGCGGCTGGGGCCGCGGCAAGGAATTCGCCCGGGCCGTGAGTTCCCCGGAAAACCGCGAACGTTTCGTCGTCGATCTCGCCGCATTCTGCGCCGAGCACCAGCTCGACGGCGTCGATATCGATTGGGAATTTCCCAAGGGCGACGAGGAACACGCGCATTTCGCGCTTTTCCTCGAAAGCCTCTCCGCCCGGTTGCACAGGGACGGCCGCCAACTCACCGCCGCCCTCGGCTACACCCGTCCGCTGTCCCGGGAATGCTGGACTTATCTCGACCGCGTCCACCTCATGAGCTATCAACCGTGGTCGGTGCAACCCTACGAACCGTGGCTGAGGGAATCGATCGAACGCTTCCTCGCCGCGGGACTTCCGCCGGAAAAGCTCCTGCTCGGCGTCGGTTTCTATGCCAAGGAAAAAGCCGGCGAACGCCGCGCTGTCTCCTGGAAACGCCTGGTGGAGGAAAATTCCCCCGGTCTGCCCGCCTCGGACCACGGTTTCTGGCCCGTCGGCACGGAAACCTGCGACCTGCGCGTCCGGCTGGTGAAGGAATACGGGCTCGGCGGAGTCATGGTCTGGGACTACGGACACGACAGCCCGGAGCCGGAGACTTCCCTGCTCCGTTACCTGACGTCCGGACTCCGCCAGGCGGCTGGACCGGAATGAAAAGGCGCCGTCCGATCAGAACGGGATCTCGTCCCCGTCCTCCTGACCGTGGCCGGGAGGCGGTTCCGACAGGTGAGACGGCGGACCGTCATCGAAGGGAGCGTCCGGCAGATCTCCACCGCCGGCGGCACCGGCTTTCTCCAGCTTCCAGGCGTTGAGATTCACGTAGTAGCGACCGTTGTATTCGTTGCCGCGAATGTCGAAGGAGACCTTCACCGGGTCGCCGACATTGAAACCGTCGGTCAGCGAGGTCTTGTCCTTGATCGCCTCGAACTTGATCTGCTGGGAAAACTTTCCGTCCTCCACCTCGACCACGAACTCGCGTTTCGTGAAGCCGCTGTTGAAGGTCTGGATATCATTGATGAGGAGGATCTTTCCCTCCATGTCGTAGCCTTTTGCCATGGTCGCGCGGTGGTTGTTTGCGGACCATCCATCCCGTCATTTCGGCGCTCGCGCAAGAAAAAGCGCCACCAAACAGGGTTGAGCCACCGACCCGACCCTCCTCGATCCCGCGGAGGGAAGTCCCCTGCCGGGAGGCTGGCAAGACCGCGACTGTGGACCTCAGGGTGACACGTGGGGCGGGACTCCCGAAGGAGCCCGCCAAGAGTCAAACCTCTATGGAATACGATAGTCTCGCTCAACCACCCCGACAGAGGGGCCGCGACTATCCCCGTTTTTTCCGGGATGTCTTGGAGAAAGTGAACCGATGGAGAATTTCTCCTCTTTCCGGCCGCAAAAAAAGCGTGGCGCCGGCGAAAGCGATTCGGCTACCGTCTTGGCACCGATGAAACGCCACTTTCTCCCGCTGCTCATTCTGTTTCTTGCCGTCGCCGCCCACGCCGAGGTCCGCACCTGGACCAACGGCCAGGGCGCCTCGATCGAGGCCGAGTTTCTCCGCCAGGCCGACGGCATCGTCACCATTCGTCGAATCGCGGACCGGCAAACCTTCGAGATTCCCATCGCCACTCTGAGCGAGGCCGACCGGAACTGGCTCGCCAAACAGGCCGAGGGAAGCGCGGCCGGCTCCGGCACAGGAATCTACATCGCCGTCGGCAACGGCGCCCACCGGATGTCCTCGCTCGACGGGATCACGTGGACGAATCACGAATTTCTCGACAAGCCCGCGCACGACCAGAACGATCTCAAGGCCATGGCGGTCGGCAACGGCGTCTGCGTGGTGGTCGGCGGCTTCTCGAAGTCGAACATCTTCACGACCTCCGACGGCGTGAACTGGGAGAAGAACCCGTTCAACATGGGCGTGCTCTCCGGGGTGATCTTTCACGGCGACCGGTTTCTCGCCTTCGGCGAAAGCGGCAAGGTCGGCGCCTCGAAAGACGGGCAGGAATGGGAAATCATCGGCGACGCGAAATTGCGCGACCACCAGAACGCCGAGAAGGAAAAGCTCGGTCTCGACGAGGTCATCAAGTCGAACATCCGTCGCTGGCGCGAAGCCAACGGGATCTTCGTCGGTGCCGGCGACAACTGCATCCTCGTCTCGACGAAGGATTTCCAGGACTGGACTTTCGCCGAGCGACTCGAGCCGCAGTCGAGGCTGTTCATCGAGTCGGACGGCGCCGGCTTCGTCGTTCACGGCGACCGCACGCTGCACCATTCCACCGACGGCGTGACGTGGACCGAAGTCACGCCTGCCGAGGTCGATGAGAAGACGCGATTCCAGAGCCTCGTCCACGACGGCGAACGCTACCTCGTGAACGATCGCAATGGGCGCGCCTGGGAATCGGCCGACGGCCAGGAGTGGGAGTTGGTCGAGGACGCCACCTTTCCCGGCACCCTCGCCACCCTGCGGCCGGATCTCTACTATTCCTTCGAAACCTACTGGAAATACACCGAGGATCTGAAGCGTTCCACCGACGGGGGCAGGACCTGGGAGAGTTGCGAGATCCCCGCTCCCGCCGGCGTGACCAACGTCATTTTCGCCGAGGGCTTTCCGGCGTTCGAGGCGAAGCCCTGAACGGGCCACGGCCCCAGGGACCGCATTCCGCCGTGGACAGCCCCGCGCCCGTACCCGAGATTCCCCGCCCTCGCCGAAGCGGGGTTCCCTCCCATGAAGAAACGACTCGCCCTCCTTTTTCTCCTCTTTCCCTGCCTCCTCCTCACCCTGGCCCTCGCCCAGGACGCCAAGAAGAAGCCCGCCCAACCGGCGGCGAAGAAAATCGTCACCGAGGACAAGAAATGGCCCGACAACAGTGGGGGTTCCGACCACCCGCACGCGGTGCAGATCGATCCGCCGGCAGCCACTTCCACCCGCCCCCAGGAAGTGGCGCCCCCCAGCCAGGGCGAACACATCGTCTTCCTCGGCAACGGACTCGCCGAGCGCGATACCTGGTTCAGCCGGATGGAGCCTGAGCTGCACCTCCGCTTTCCCAGCCAGGAACTCTGGGTCCGCAACATGGGCAAACCCGGCGACACCCCCGGCTTCCGCGCCCACGCCGCCCGCGAGTCGCAGTGGGCCTTTCCCGGCGCCGAAAAATTCCATCCCGACAAGCAGATGCACCTCGGGAAGGGCTTCTTCCCCACCCCCGACCAGTGGCTGCATTTCCTGAAGGCCGACACCATCGTCGCCTTCTTCGGCTACAACGAATCCTTCGACGGTCCCGAAGGTGTGAACAACTACGAGGCCGAATTGAACGCCTTCGTCGAGCACACCCTGAGCAAGGCCTACAACGGGGAGAAAGCCCCGCGCCTGGTGCTGGTGTCGCCCATCGCCTACGAGGATCTCTCCGCCGATCGCGACCTGCCGAATGGAAAAACGGAGAACGCCAACCTCGAACTCTACACCGCGGCGATGAAACGGGTCGCCGAAAAGCACGGGCTGACCTTCATCGACCTCTTCCACCCATCGAAGGAACTCTACGCCGGGCAGGAAACGCCTTTCACCATCAACGGATTTCTTCCGACCGAGGAGAGCTACGAGCGGATCGGCCAGTGGATCGCCGACGGGCTCTACGGCAAGCAGGAGCGGCAGTCGGCCGCCGATCCCGAACTGGTGCACTCCGCGGTGAAGGAAAAGGACTGGTTCTGGAACAACGACTACAACCTCGTCAACGGCGTCCACACCCACGGCCAGCGCTACAATCCTTTCGGCCCGCAGAACTACCCGGACGAGATCAAGAAGACGCGCGAGATGGCGGCGCTGCGGGACCAGCTCATCCACGATGTCGCCCAGGGAAAGACCACCGATCTGGCCGTCGATGATTCGCAGACCCACGAACTGCCTCCGGTTCCGACCAATTTCAATCCCAAGGATGAGAAGGGAAAGATGGGCAACGTCGATTACCTGCCCCCGAAGAAGGCCCTCGAGAGTTTCACCATGGCCGATGGTTACGAGGTCAACCTCTTCGCCTCGGAGGAGGATTTCCCCGATCTCGAGAACCCGGTCCAGCTTTCCTTCGACAACCAGGGCCGGCTCTGGGTCGCGGTGATGCCGACCTACCCGCACTACAAGCCGGGCGATCCGAAGCCGAACGACAAGATCCTCATTCTCGAGGACACCGACCACGACGGGCATGCGGACAAGCAGACCGTCTTCGCCGACGGACTCCACCTGCCCATCGGTTTCGAGATCGCTCCCGAGGGTGTCTACGTTTCCCAGGAACCGAACCTTTGCCTGCTCGTGGACGAGGACGGTGACGATCACGCCGACCGCATGGACATTCTCATGCACGGCTTCGACACCCACGACACCCACCACGCGATTTCCGCCTACTGCGCCGACGCCTCGGGCGCCTTCTACATGGGCGAGGGCCGTTTCCTTCACAGCCAGGTGGAGACGCCCTATGGTCCGCGCCGGGTCAACGACGGCGGGGTCTGGCGTTTCGATCCCAAGAGCTTCCGGCTGGAGCGTTACAGCCAGGCCGACTACTCCAATCCCTGGTCCATCGCCTTCGACCGCTGGCAGCAGTGCTATATCGGCGACGGTTCTCCCGGCCAGAGCTACTGGGGGCTGCCGGTCTCGGCGAAGATGCCCTACGGCATCGAGATCCCCAAGGTCGACACCTTCGTGCCCAAGCGCTCGCGCCCGACCTCCGGGGCCGAGTTCGTGTCGTCACGCCATTTTCCCGACGAGCACCAGGGCGCCTTCATGATCGCCAACAGCATCGGCTTTCTCGGCGTCAGCATGGCCGCCGTCGAGGAGAACGGTTCCGGATTCACCGGCGAACTCATCGCCGACCTGATTTCCTCGAACGATGGCAACTTCCGCCCCGTCGATATCGAGTTCGGCCCGGACGGCTCGCTCTTCGTGGTCGATTGGCAGAACGCCCTCATCGGCCACATGCAGCACAACGCCCGCGATCCGCATCGCGATCACCAGCACGGTCGCATCTACCGCATCACCTACCCCGAGCGCGACCTGGTCGATCCCCCGGTCATCGCCGGCGCGCCCATTACCACGCTGCTGGAAAACCTGAAGCTGCCCGAGTATCGCGCCCGCTACCGCACCCGCCGCGAACTGCGAGGTCGCCCGGCCGAGGAAGTCATTCCCGCGGTGAAGGAATGGGCGGCGAACCTGGACCGGAACGATCCCGACTACGAACACCATCTCTGCGAGGCACTCTGGGCAACCTGGGCGCAGAATGCACCCGATCCGGAATTGCTCCACGACTGCCTCACCGCCCAGAAACACCAGGCCCGGGCCGCGGCGGTAGGCGTGATCCGCTTCGCCCACGACAAGATCCCGAACCACACCGACCTGCTCATGCAGGCCGCCCGCGATGCCCACGGCCGGGTCCGTCTCGAGGCCATCGTCGCCGCCAGCTGGCTCGACAACGAGGACGGCGCCCGCATCGCCCTGGAGGCGCTCAAGCTGCCGCTCGACCAGTGGATGGGGCCGGTCACCGATCACATCCTGCAATACACCCTGGCCGACGACATCGAAGCCTTGAAAGCGGCCGGAAAACTCGACCTAACCGACAACCCGACCGCCAAGGGCTACCTCGCCGGCGAGATCAAGATCGCCGAGACCATCATCTCCGAGGAAGACAAGAGCTACGGGCCCACCAAGGGGCTCAGCCAGTCCCAGATGAAGGTCTACGAACTCGGGAAGGAAGTTTTCAACCGCGACGCCCATTGTGCCACCTGTCACCAGCCTCACGGCCAGGGCCTGCCGAACATCTATCCCCCGCTCACCGACGCCAAGTGGCTCGACGACGACGAGCGGATCATCAAGATCGTGCTCAAGGGCCTCTGGGGACCGATCGAGGTGAAGGGCAAGCATTTCGATCCGACCAAGGGAGTACCGCCGATGATGGGATTCGGTGGACTGCTGAGCGACGAGGAAATTGCCGCCGTGCTCAGTTACGTGCGCCAGTCATTCGGCAACAACGGGCGACTCATCAAGCCCGAGCAGGTGGCCAAGGTTCGCGAGGAGACCAAGGATCGCGTGAATTTCTACATGGTCGAAGACATTCTCAAGGAACATCCGCTGGCGGAGTAACGACCTCAAGGGGAACGCGGGGGTTTCGCGCGAGGCGACTGCCGTCCTGACCTGGTTCGACCGAGTCAAGAACCACGGATAAGCCCAATTTTCACCGCTGAATTCCGAAGGGATTCCTGTGAATCCCTGTCTATTCGCGGTGAAATTTTGGATCCAACAAAGCGGTCCTCGGAGACTGTTGAAAAACCCTGAAACGAAAAATTGTGGTTGTTTTTGGGATGGGAAAAGCGGCTTTGCCGGAATGGCTTTCGATCGACCCTGGCGGGCTGCGGCCCTTTCGTTCGCTGGCTTCGTTGCGATTCAGTCAGGTAGCTAGTCGAGCACTTTCAGCTTCACGTCCCGGAACCACACCACCTGGCCGTGGTTCTGGAAACCGATCCGGCCGCGGCGCGGGAAATCCTTGAGCGCTCTCTTGAACTTGTTGGTGGTGCCGTCCGGGTTCATCCCCGGCGTGTCCCAGTCATCGATGTTCACGTCAATGACCGGCTCGCCGTTGAGCGTGATCCCGATCTTCGGTCCCTCGCAGCGCAGGACGAGATCGTTCCACTCGCCCACCGGTTTGGCGGCGTCCTTCGATGGCGCCTTGGCATCGTAGAAGGAGGCGTTCAGCTTCCGGTCGTCCTTTTCCCCGTGGGTTTTCTGGAAACCGACGTTGTCCATCAGCTGGACCTCAAGTCCGTCCTGGACCGGGTCTTCCGGATTCGACCGATAGAATACCCCGCTGTTGGCGCCCTCGGACAGCTTGTAGGATAGGCTCAACTCGAAGTCGTCGTACTCGGCATGGGTCCAGATGTCACCCATCGCGATCATCTTCGGGTTGCCCTTCTTGTCCTTTCCTTCCTCGATCCGGCAGACCATCGAGCCGTCGTCCTCGATCTCCCAACCACCCGCTTGCTCGAGATGCCAGACCGGTTCCAGTGCCGAACCGTCGAAGAGTACCCGGATCCCGTCCTCGTTCTCCGCCAGCGCCTCGGCGATGATGCCCGCCACTTGGTCCGCGAGCAGCGCGCTTCCCTCGTCCGTGTAGTGGACGTCTCCGGGCTTCTTCCCATACTGCTCCATCTTTCCGGCCATCACCGCGTGGAGGTCGTTGATCTCGATCCCGTGTTTCTCCATTACCGCGATCGCCGCCTCGTTGTAGCGAAGGTCGTCACCGACCACCCGACCGAGTTCTCCCTCGGGCACCGGCGTGGTGGTGGCGAAGATGAGGTGGGCGCCGGTTTTCTCCAGCAAGCCGACGATGGTTTCGAGATTGGCGGCGTATTCCTCGACGCTGAAGGTCTGCTTGCCGTTGACCTTGTCGCGATTTCCCTGGGTCTTGGCCTCCGGATTCCGATAGCAGAGATCCCAGAGCCCGTGGTTGAAATGGATCACGTCCCATTCGCCACCCCGGGCCTCCAGCCACTTGGGAATGCCCTCGATGCCCATGCCGGTGTGGCCGGCGTTGGTGGGAACCCGGTGCAGGTTGGCGATGCCCTCCAACCGCTCCCGCACTGGTAGGGTGTAGCCGATGGAAATCGAATCACCGATCAACAGGACGCGCGGCAACTTGGGATCGTCCTCGATCGGCGCGAAAACCGGGCTCTGCTTCTTCTGGGCGAAGGCGCACGAGATCGTCAGCGCCAGGAAGGCCACGGAGAGGGGAAAAATTTTCATCGCCCCATCCTGCGGTTCGCCACGAAGCCGGTCAAGATTCGCGTTTACGGGGGAGCCCGGAACGAGCTAGGGTGTCGTCCCCCATGAGAATACCCTGCCTCGCCCTTTTCCTGGCCGTATTGGGCCTCGCCTTTGTCCGGGCCGACGAGCGCCCGAACCTTCTCTTCATCATCGTCGATGACCAGTCTCCCTTCGACCTCCAGGTCTATCGACCGGACTCGGAGCTGGAGACGCCCAACATCGATCGCATCGCCAAGAATGGCATCGTTCTCGACGGCGCCTATCACATGGGCGCCTGGGTCGGCGGCGTCTGCACCCCTTCGCGGCACATGGTGATGTCCGGCCGCACCGTCTGGCACATTCCCGACAAGCCGAACCGCGTCTCCAACAATCCCAACAACGCTGATCCCGAGCGGGTTCCGCCGGACCTCGCGGAAAACACCATGGCCGCGGTCTTCAACCGGGCGGGCTACGACACCATGCGCACCTGCAAGATCGGGAACAGCTACGAGGCCGCCAACGAGAAATTCACCGTCCGCCACGACGCCACCAAGCGCGGCGGGACCGCCGAGTCCGGGAGCGAATGGCACGGCAGGCAGGTGCTCGACTACCTGGACCAGCGCGAGTCGGATAAGGACGAGGATCCCTTCCTCATCTACTTCGGCTTCTCCCATCCCCACGACACCCGTGACGGCACTCCCGAACTGCTGGCGAAATACGGCGCCGTCAACCACACCGACAGGAACGCGCTTCCACCCGCGAACCCGAAGCAACCGGCCCTGCCCGGCAACTGGCTGCCCGGCCATCCCTTTCACCACGGCCATCCCGGCCTCCGTGACGAGGTCGCCGTCAGCGGGGTCTGGGAACGGCGCGACCCGCTCACCATCCGCAACGAACTGGGCCGCGAGTTCGCCTGCTCGGAGAACATCGACATCCAGATCGGCAAGGTGCTCGCGAAGCTCGAAGCGATGGGTGAACTGGACAACACCTACGTCTTCTACACCGCCGATCACGGCATGGCCATCGGCCGCCACGGCCTCCAGGGAAAACAGAATCTCTACCAACACACCTGGCGCGTTCCCTTCCTCGCCATGGGACCGGAGATCGAACCGGGCTCGCGGGGAACCGGCAACGTCTACCTGCTCGACACCCTGGCCACGCTCTGCGACTTCGCCGGCATCGAGGCGCCCGAGACCAACGAGGGCATCAGCATGAAACCGGTCCTGACCGGGAAGAAGGAAACCAGTCGCGACGTTCTCTACGGCGTCTACTGCGGCGGCACCAAGCCCGGCATGCGCAGCGTGAAAAAGGGCGACTGGAAGCTGATCAAGTACGACGTCATGGACGGCGAGGTCCGCGAGACCCAGCTCTTCAACCTGGCCGAAAACCCGAACGAATGTCTCGCCGAGCATCACGATCCCAAGGTGATCGAAGAATCGGGCGTCACCCCCGCGCCGAACCAGATCAACCTGGCCGGCGATCCGAAGTATGCCGACAAGTTGGCCGAGATGGAAACGCTGCTACTCGAAGAAATGCGTCGCCTCCACGATCCCTACCGCCTCTGGGACCAACCCGACGATGGCCTGCCGGAAGTCCCGCAGCCGGAACCCAAAAAGCCGAAGCAGAACAAGGCCAAGAAGAAGCAATAAGTTTCCGAATTCAGAGCACCGGGAGCGCGGGCGTCTCGCCCGCTTCATCGGTCATGCAGGAGCGCGATGATCCCTCATCGCCCCGATTCGACCTGCTCCCCTTACCGTCCAAGCGAGCAGGGATGCTCGCGCTCCATTTTCCACCATGTCCAAGAAACTCGCCCTCACCGCCCTCGCACTCGCCTGCGCTCTCACCACCTCCCTTTCCGCTGAGCGCCCGCCCAACGTCATCGTCATCCTCGTCGATGACCTCGGCTGGATGGACCTCAGCTGCCAGGGCTCCGATTTCTACCGCACCCCGAGCATCGACCGCCTCGCCGACGAGGGCATGCGTTTCACCAACGCCTACGCCGCCTGCGCCGTCTGCTCCCCCACCCGGGCCGCCGTCCAGACCGGCCGCTATCCGCATCGCCTCGGTGTCACCGACTGGATCCGCTCGCTCTTCCAGCGTGGCAACCTCGGCACTCCCGAGGCAAACCCGACGGAATACGTGGGCGGCAAGAACCAGAAGCTGCTCTGTCCGCCGAACCCCTACTGGATGGAGAGCGAGGAAGTCATCATCGCCGAAGTCTTGAAGAAGGCCGGCTACCACACCGGCTACATCGGCAAGTGGCACCTCGGCGACGAGCCCTGGTTTCCCGAGCACCAGGGCTACGAGAAAAACAAGGGCGGCTGCGACTACGGACAACCGCCGAGCTATTTCGATCCCTTCAACAATCCCAAGCACAAGCACGAGACCATCCGCGCCGGCATTCACAACCTGCCCGGCCGCGAGAAAGGCGAATACCTCACCCATCGCGAGGCCGACGAAGCCGAAACCATGATCCGGGCCTGGAAGGACGAGCCCTTCTATCTCCAGGTCTCGCACTACGCGGTGCACACCCCTATCCAGGCCATTCCTGAAGTTGCCGCCAAATACGAAGACTCGCTCGGCAAGACCCAGAAGAACACCAAGTATGCCGCCATGGTGGAATCGGTCGACGACTCCACCCGCCAGATCCTGGCCACGCTGGAGGAACTCGGACTGGACGACGACACCATCATCCTCTTCACCAGCGACAACGGCGGGCTGGACAACAAGGACAATCCCACCGACAACGCGCCGCTGCGCAGCGGAAAAGGCTACGCCTACGAGGGCGGCATCCGGGTTCCCTTCCTTGTCCGCTGGCCCGGGAAAGTGCCGGCCGGAAAGGTTTCGGACACGCCCATCAGTTCCATCGACATTTTCCCCACCGTCCTCGAGGCCGCAGAAGTGGCTCAACCGGAAGATCGTCCCATCGACGGACTCTCGCTGCTCGCTCACCTGAAATCCGGTGGCGAGAAGGCCGTCGATCGCGAGGACCTCTTCTGGCATTTCCCTCACTACCGCCACGCCCCCGGTCCTTACTCCATCATCCGGCGCGGAAACTGGAAGCTGATCAAGTTCTGGGAAGGAACCCACGAACTCTTCGACCTCGAGAAGGATCTCGGCGAAACCACCAACCTCGCCAGCCGGATGCCGGACAAGGTGAAGGAACTCGAAACCGCCCTGCTCGAACGCCTCGAAGCCGACGGCGCGAAGCTGCCAAAGCCCAATCCGGACTACGCCGGCAAGTAACGCCGCCCCCTCCCTTTCCCATTCACCCATGAAAACCAACCCGATCCTGCCGGCGATCCTCGCATCGCTCCTCCCCCTGCTCACCTCCGCCTCCGACGTCGAGAATGGCGGTACCCTCCTGTTCGAGGACCACTTCGAGCGCGACGAACCCACCCCCGACCAGGAAGCCATCGGTGACGGATGGCGCAGCAACAGCGCCTGGCGCGCGAAGGGAAAGAAACAGGTCGATCTCGATGGTGGCGCCATGCACGTCACCCGCGTGCCCGAAGCCGACCACGGAGTCGCCATTTTTCATGAACTGGAGTCCGTCTTCGCCGACGGCGTGGTGGAACTTCGCTTCCGACTCGGCAAGGGTGATGATCTC
>JAUIGT010000116.1 GCA_030432615.1 Verrucomicrobiia bacterium | reverse complement strand
ACCTGAACCTCGCCCCGCCGCCTCCCTGATTGTTTCGCCATGCCCGTCACCCTGACCAACATCGGTATCCAGACCGTGGACATCACCCTCGCCGAGAGCGTGGAGGTGAGCGCCAAGGTCGAGGCCAAGCCGCTCCTCGACAAGGACGGCAAGTTCGCCGATGGCGCGGCCTTCGATCCGACCTCCGACTTCAGTCTCAAGGGTCGGGGCGACCTCCCCGCCGGACTCGCGGTTGGCAGCGACGGCGGAACCGACGTGGACGGCCTCTTCTCCGGCGGCGTGACCATCGTCAACTCCGTCAAGGAGATGGAGAAGAACGACGACTGGAACTCCTGGGAATGCTCCGGCCAGAACTTCCCGAACGCCTCGTGACCCGGCCATGAAGAGCGGACAGAAGATCGTTTTCGTGTGCGGGCACGAGCCGCCCCTCAAGAGCCCGGACACCGCGCTCATCGCCGCCGCCCTCATTAGCGGTGCGAAGCTGGCCGGCGAGAAACCTCTCGTGGACACCGTCGAGGAAATCGACGGCGACGCCCAGCGCACCGCCATCTGGAGCGTGGATGGCGGGAGCGAGATGACGTTCCGCCCGAACTTCGCGGCCGAGACCATCGACTTCGCCGAGTTCCGCAAACGCTTCGAGGACGAGGCGTGGTGCAAGAACAACCCGGATCATCCCATCGCCTACCTCCGCGCTTTTGCCGACGCCTTCACCGACATCCGCGAGCAGCTGCGGGGCCGGAAGCCCGCCTTCCTCATTCGCAAGGGGAAGCGCTTTGCCGTGATCCCGCAGGACGCCGAATTCGAGAAGAAACAGGAGATCCTCGACCTCCTCGGCTGACTTCCATCCTGACATACCCACCATGCCCGACGACACCCGCACCGAAAAACTCGAAGCCGCCTTCGCCGACGAGGAGGAAACCGTGGTTGGCAGCCTCCGCCTTCGCCCGTTCTCCCTCGGCACGCTCAACGTCTGCCGCCAGCTTGACCTGACGCTCTTTCTCGATGGCGAGGTGGAGTTGGACGACGAGGAAAAGCAGCGCCAGATCGTGGCCTTTGCCTGGGCGCAGTCCGCCCCACTCCCGGAAGTGCTGAAGGCGCTGCGCTCCGGCGAAACCGACGAGCGGATCGCCGAGTTTGAATTCCAGATGGACGTGGGCGATCTGCCGGAGCTCATAATGGAGATCCAGCGCATCTCCGAGCTGGCCGCCGCAGCGGCGGTAGAAGTCGCGCCCAAACCCGGCTCGACCGGTGACGAGGACGCGCCCCCAAACTACTAGAGCCGGGGTGGACGGCCTCGATCGTCTTCACCCTGGCGCGCGAAACCGGCTGGCCCGAATCCTTCCTCATCTGGCGGCTCCCGCTGCCCCGCGCCCTCCAGTACTACCATTGCGCGTTAAGGGCGTCACTCGCCTGGACGGTGCCGCCGAGCGAGTCCAGCCGCCAGAGTCTCGCCCGCCTGGAGGCGCTCGCCGCCCGCCTCGCCGTTGACGAGGACGACGAGGCGGAAGGATGACCACCGAAATCGAAGTCGATACCCGCGAATTCATGGCCACTGCGGCGCGGTTTCTCGCCACGTCGAAACGGGATCATCTCGTCGTGATGCGCGAGCAGGCCAAGGGCGTGATCCGCGAGGCCATCGCCCTGACGCCGCCCGGCCGCCCGGGCATGACCAAGGCGCGCAGCCGGGGCACCGGCAAGGTGAAGGCCGACATCCTCAAGCTGGTGAAGGGCACGTCTTCGGAAGCGCGGGTGCAGCGCCGCGACATCTCTGCCATTCATGCCTCGCGCCGTCGCCGGGGTCGGGTCACCCGAGAACTCAATCCCCGCATCCTCGTGCCGATGGACGCCCTCCGTTCCTACATCAAGGAGCGGCAGGCGCGAGTCGGCCATCTCGCCTCCGGCTGGAACGTGGCCGCTGCCAAGCTCGGCTATAAGCCGCCCGCCTGGGTGTGGCGCAACGAGGGGCCGGGCGCGATCACGATTCGCGTCACCGACAAGGACATCCGAATCCGGGCGACCAACCGCGTCGCCTTCGCCTCGGAGATTTCGATGCTCAACCGCCGCATCCAGACGGCGCTCAACATCCAGCGCAACAAGATGGAGCGCCGCCTCGCCTCCTACCTGAAGCGGGCGGCGGCACGCTCCGGATTCAAGTGACCGACGCATGGCTGCCATCACCGCCGAACTCGCCCTCGAGGTCTCGAAGTTCCAGGGATCGCTGCGCCAGGCGCAGGATTCGCTGAGGAGCTTCCGTTCCCGTGCGCAGCGCCAGGGGGCCGGGCTCGGCAAGTCGATGTTCGCCGGCGTCGGCAAGGCGGCTGCCGGACTGGGCGCAGTGCTCGCCGGGGCGTTGGCCGCGGTGGGCGTGGGCAAGGTGGTGTCCGGAGCGATCAGCCGCGCCGTCGCCGACGAGCAGTTGCAGGTGAGCTTCGACGTGCTGGTCGGCGACCCGACCAAGGCGAAGGAAACCATCGAGTCGCTGCGCAAGCTCGGCACCGAAACGCCCTTCGAGTTCCCCGAGCTGGCCGAGGCCGGCAAGAAGCTGATCGCTTTCGGGGAAGGCGCGGATTCAGTGACCGGAACGCTGCGCCGGATCGGCGACATCTCCAGCGGCATTCAGGCGCCCATCGGCGACATCGCGGAGATCTACGGCAAAGCGCGGGTGCAGGGGCGGTTGTTCGCCGAGGACATCAACCAGCTCACCGGTCGCGGCATTCCCGTGATCCAGGAGTTCGCCAAGCAGCTCGGCGTCACCGATGCCGAGGTGAAATCCATGGCGAGCGCCGGGAAGCTCAGCTTCGCCAATCTGGAACAGGCCTTCATCAGCCTGACCGCTGAAGGCGGCAAGTTCGGCGGCATGATGGCCCGCCAGAGCCGCACCGTGGGGGGCTTGTGGTCGACTTTCAAAGACACCGTGGGCGAAGTGCTGCTCGCCTTCGGACAGCCGATCAATGACGCGCTCCGTCCCTTGCTGGACGAGGCCATCGAACAGGTAGGGGCTCTCAAGGAAGCGGCGACGCGGATCGGCACGGCGGTCGCCAACGCGCTCAAGACGATGATCGCGTTCTTCCAGGAGTTCAGCGCGGCGGAGATGGGCAAGCTCGTGCTCGACTCCCTGGTGCTCGGATTTAAGAACGGGGTGAACGTCCTCTTCCGCGGATTGGTCGGCGTGTTCGCCGCCACCGGCCAGCTCATCATCGAGAGTTTCAAGAACGCCATCACCCTGCTGTCCATCCTCACCACGGCGGACTTCTGGAAGGGGATGGGTCACGCGCTGATCGGCGTGGCGAAGTCCTTCGGCGCGATCATCCTCGAATTCCTCGCCAAGGCGGTGGCGGGCCTGAAGAAGATCCCGGGGCTGGGACGGCTGTTCGGGGAAGCGGACGCCTCGCTCCGCAGCAAAGCGCAGGCCGCCCGCGATAGCGCGGCGCAGAGTTTTTCGCGCAGCAAGGATCTGCTCACCCCCGCCTGGGAAGCGGTGCAGCATCGCTTCGGCGAGACCATCCGCAACGTCGGCCAGTCGTTCTCCGACACCTACGAAAACACCGGCAACCTGTTCGACACCTCGAAGCAGGAGGCCGCGCTGGCCGAAGCCGCGACCCGCCTCAGTTCTCGCCTTGCCGCCAGCGAAGCGAAGGCCCGCCAGCTCCAAGCTGAAGCCAAGGCTGCTGAGAGCGAACCCGCTCCGACTCCCGCCGCCGTCCCCCAGGCGGCGAAGGCAGCGGCGCGGCTTTCTCCAGGAACCTTCGCCTCCGCGATCAACCTGGTCATGGGGCGTAGCGCCAACGAACTGATCCTCGACGAGACCAAGAAGCAGACCGAGACCCAGCGCCAGATGGCGGGCCAGCTGCGGCAGATCAACGAGAAGCTCACACCCCGCCCGCAGAACGGGACGCCAGCCGCGCCGGTGCCGGTGGTTGATACGGTGCCCCGCTTTGCATGAGCGCCGCCCCATTTCAAATGCTCGGGCTGAGCGCCAGCCGCGACGAGCGCGGACTGGTGACGATCTCGGTTCCGTGGAACTGCAAATCGCTCGCCCAGACGATGAGCGTCGGCGGCGGGGCGCCCTTCGGCCTGCCCGAGACCGGCCGCCAAGTGAGCCAGCTGGAGGACGCGTCCTACCAGGTCACCATCACCTACGAAGGAACCGAGGACGAGCCCGACGAGGAACAGAGCTACGAGTTCGATTCGAGCTTCCGCGAGGAGCCGATCGAGAGCCATCCCAAGATCGCCCAGATTAAGAAGCGCTACGGCGGCGTGGTCGGCGACGACGGGCGGATCACCTTCCCCGAGAAACTGCCCAGCGCCACCGGCGAGGGAACCGGGCTCGCGGGCGGAGAGGCGACGAGCAGCGAGAAGAATCCGATGTTCGGCCAGAACACCTACCTGGTGCTGAACGCCGTCTTCCGCCGCACCTACCTCGAGCGGCGTGTGCCGAAGGATCTGCTCGACGGCGTGGGAACGACCCGCGAGAAACTGCCCGGAGGGCTGCCCACACCGAAAGGTCGCAACTGGCTGGTCATGCCGCCCAAGGTAGCCAGGCGCGGCAACGTCTTCGAGATCACCGAAGAATGGATGCTCTCCAAGCCCGGGGAGAAGTGGCCGGAAGCGATCTACGGGCTGATCGAGCGATGATCGACCTCCGCGACCTTTACGTGCGTCCCGGCGAGCCGGTGATGCCCGCCTGGCAACGCCTCCTCGAATGGGCGAAGCAGTTCCGTCTCTATGCGGGCCGGGGCGTGCGCCTGAACCGGACGCCGAATGGCACCTACGTTGTCGCCGACCTCAAGGCGAATCCCTGGAACCACCCGTTCAAGGTCAGGCTGGCCGAGCGCGAGGCAGCGGTCGGCTTCGGCACGGTCAACGGCATCGTCCCGAGGATCGGGGGCAAGACCATCGACGGGCTGGATGCGACCGGACGGGAAACCGAACCGCCCAAGCTGCCGCTGACCGGGGAGCCGAACGAGGATCTCCGCTCCTGGGTCGCGGTGGACGTAAAGGTTCCGCCGGAAAGCGAGGAGATCGATCCGGACGACCCCGACGCGGTAAAGATCAACCATGTCCGCGATCTGAAACCCGAGACGAGGGAAGTCGGGCGTCATCCGCTGGCCATGCTGATCTGGGCGTCGGATCGAGCGACCATCGTCCGGGCGCGGCCGATTACCCACTTTAACCTCCGGCATCTCTACGTGGTGGATCGCGCGGCGGAAGAACGCCCCGGCCGCCATCTCTTCTGGGCGACATGAAAACGATCCTCGCAAAGGCATGGAACGCGATGATCGACCGGCTCCGGCGCGATCAACTGCTCGGCGCTACCGTGCTGGAGCGTGGCGGTTGGAAACATCCCTGGCAGGTCACACCGTCATGGGATCCCGAGAACGAACGCTGGGTGGCGGAGATCCATCCCGGCTTCGTCAACGGCATCGACACCGAGATCCGGATCCGTGAAGACGAGGCGCCCGCCGACACGCTGGAGCGCCTCGGCATCGATCCGAAGAACGCCGCCGGTGGTCGGGTCGATGCCTGGCTCACCGAGTTGCCTCTACAGCCGCTCACTCAGTGGCGCTCGATTGGGCGGGACGCCTCGCCTTCCAGCGTGTCGGTATCTGGCTTCGAGAACATCGTCGCCTCCTACGAGAAAGTGCCCGATTTCTTCCTCGCGCTCGGGGCGGGCGAACCGCCGGAGGGCTTCTTCGCGCCAGTGGGAACCAAGGGCGGCACCCGGCTGCTACGCGCCACGGAGATCGTCCTGCACAAGGATCGGATCACCACGGGAACCGATTGGACATTCGGCGCGGGCGTTGACGGCACCTTCGCCCAGTTCGATGTGATCTACCGCCTGCCTCCCGGCGCTCGCGAACACGCCTACATCAGGACGACCGCCAAGTACGAACCGCCTCAGCGGCCCGATGCGTTGGAGCGCCTGCGCGGGAACTGGGAGGACGTGTCCTACGACCCGCTGCACCTCTCGACCGTCTATCTGCTCTCGCCCGAGGACACGCCCGCCGGATCCGAACCCGGACCGGAGTGGACGCCCTACGTGAAGCACCGGGTATTCTGGAACCTCAACCACGCCATCAGTTTCGAGCCGCCCAGAGACCGGCGCGACAACATCACGATGTTCACCGGCCTGGCCGGCGGTGTGGCAGACGGTCTCATCAACCAGATGCTCGCCGACATCAACGACCGAAACGCGGCGCTCTCCGAGTTCCTGGGAAACCGCACCATCGAAGGGCGCTACTGGACAATCTGATATGGCCGACGAACCGACCGAAGAAGAACTGCTCGCCGCACTGGAGTCACGCGCCGACGAGATCGAACGCAACAACGGGTTCGGCCTCGACAAGGATGCGCGTCTTGCCGCCCTGCGGGAACAGCGGGCGGAGGACAATCGCCCTGCGCCGCTCGATCCGCCGTTCCCGTTCCGCGTGGTCTCGTTCGATCCGATCTTTGTGCAGAGGCGAGGATTGTAAATTCAGACCTTCTCTAGCTCGTCAACAAAGTCCTCAATAAAAGCAATCGAATCGACAACAAATGACCTCTTGATCGGAGCTTTCTGAGCCAACCCGCCCCGCTGATGACGGGGGAGATCACCTTCATGAACGATTCGGTGTCGGCGTTCGACGATTCTTCCCAACTCGGCCTTATAAGCCTTCATATCTGAAAGTCCTTTGCTCGCCTGAATCTTTCCAGCCAAACCAGTGATTCCAATCAGGCGGAAAGCGTAGTCGATATCACGCCAACTTTGGAAAGGCCGAGTGTGAAGAAGCTCTTGAATGGCTTTCCGAATTTCGTTTGCAGGTCTTACCGCCTTCTCGTCTTTGTGGGCCTTTCTCAGTGCCTCAGCAGCATCGAGTGCAAGTGTAAGCGGAATCGAGAATTCTCGTTGCTCCTTGGACAATCCTGATCGCCTGAAAGCACTGATGATTCCCTTGCAAACTCGTTCATGCACGTAGCGATCCATGGCACTTACGGCAAAGATGTGTGCCGATCTCAACAAGTCATCCATGGTGTCCTTCGCGAAGTCGTCAGTCTGAAGATCTGCGCCTTCCCGGAGAACAACGATTGCGTCAGCGCTATCGACTCGTTCAATATTTGAGTCCGTTTTCCAGTGCATCAGACGGCAGAAATTCCCTCGCCAGTCAGATCTGATCTTTCGCTTGCGAGTGTTTATCAGACCATCGTGGAGTCGCATCAATCGCTTGGTTCGATCAATGACATCATCAAACGCTTGGCGAGGAGTCATATCGTCCTTTTAAAGGAAGCTGGCCCTGAATTAAATCTGAATGTTGACAGCCCGCACGCCTCGACGTGCAGGCCTTGCTCTACGCCAATCTCACCGAACGCTCGCTTTCGGATTCTCTCGGTGGCCCGGACTTCGATTGGCCGGAGCTGATCGAGGGCGACACGCTGCGGATCGGGCTTCGCTTCGCCCAAACGCTCGGCGACGAGGAGCTGGAAATCGACCGCAAGGTTCGGCTTGTCCGCGCTTCGCTGGGCCGGTTGGACACGCGCCCCGAGGCGGGGCAATGGGCGATCCAGATCGGGAACGATTCTCCCGAGGAGGGCGTGAACACCACCACGCTCCTGAACCATGACGTCACTGCGGAGGATCTGCAGAGCGCGGTGCAGGCGCTTCTCGACGCGCCGGGATTCTCGGTTGCCGGCGTCACGGCCGACGGGGTGACGGTGGAGGCCAAGGACGGGAGCTGGCTGCTCCGCTTCCAGGAGGGCGGTAATCCCTACCCGGACGAACTCGACTTGAGAGCCGGGCGCAACGCCCTCGACCCGATCTCCTTCCTTCGGTCGCGCACCTACCAGGTGGACGGTCGCTGGGTTCACGAGCTTCGGCTCGTCCAGTCGCCCGCCGCGTTTACCGACACCTCGGCCCGCGTCGTCCCTGCCGGCCCAAGCATCGCCGAAGTCCAGGACGGCGGAACCGATGGGGAAATCCAGTGGAACGAGATCCAGTCGCTGACCGTTCCGCCCCAGTTCCGCGGAGCTTACCAGATCAAGCGCGGGGACACCTTCGCCCGCTCCGGCTTGCTCAGCGTGGCGGACGGGATCGAGGAAATCACCGATGCCATCCAGGTGCTTGCCGACGAAGACGGCGAGTTCGAGGTGACCAACCCGCTGCCCCACGTCGCCCACATCGAGTTCGCCGGGGCGATGGGTGGCCTCAACTACGATCTCCTTCAGGTGGAGGTGATGACCGCTCCGCCAGGGGACGTCACCTTCGAGCTCAGCCTCGCCACCGCCGAGGTGGCGAACCTGCTCCGCGCCGCGCCGCTGGTCGAGAACCTGCCCTTCGAGATCGAGGTCACCTACGAGGACGAGAACGACCCCGACGAGCTGCACGTCTGGACATACCGCGCCGAGGTCACCCTGCGCCGCGAGTTGATCCACGAGGAACTCGCTTCCGCGCAGAACATCGACTGGATCCGCCCGCCGCTGCCGCGGGACTACGTTCCGTTCACGCCCGATCAGATCATCACCGGCGTCCAGCACTACGTCACCGCGCTAGGCGACGGCGCGAACACCGCTTTCGTCATCGACCACAACCTCGCTACCGAGGCGCTACACCTCACCCTGCGGGAGAACGTCGCAAGCGGCTCGATCCTCCGGCTCGGCATCGACTACGAAACGGTGATCGCCGGCCCCGACTCAGTGGAAGTGACGCTGCTGGGCGACTTCGCTTCGCCGCCGCCTGCCGTAGGCGCGCTGGCCGTCGTCATCAGCACGGCGGGACCGGTTTCGGCCTTCCAAGCGCACACCCACACGATTGCCCAGATTGTCGGCCTGCAGACGATCCTCGATGCGTTCGGGGCGGACATCGCTGCGCTCAAAGCGCTGGCTCCTGCGGGCGTCCTCGCATCGCGCGACAAGGACTCCGGTCTCATCACCAGCTGGACGCTGCCCAAGCTTTTCGAGATTTACCCGACCCGCCGCTCGGTCGAGCCGACCGACAACGGATTGATCGATCTCATCAACGCGGGTGACTCCGCCCTGCCACGAGCCGGCGGTTTGCTTGCCGCTGTTCACGATGCCGCCGCCGAGCCCTTGCCCGATCCGCTGCCCGAAGCCGACGCGGTTTACATCGGACGTGTCTTCGAGAACCAGGGGGCGACCGACATCACCATCCCCGGCGGCCTGGGGCGCAGGAGCGTCGCCCTCGCCCCCGGCGAGTTTGCCGCCTGCGACGGGCGGGTCTGGTATCGGGTCGAGCAGTTCGGCGATTCGCCGGAGACCAGCTTCTACCCGACCGACTTCACCCGCGAGCTGTTCCGATTCTTCGTGAACGACCGCCAGCTCCGGCTCAAGACCGAGCTGAACCTCCAGTTCGCCCTCGAGGCGGCGGTGCTCAAGTCGAACACCAACTGCCAGTGGACGGTGGCCATCGAGCTGGGCACCGCCCCGCAGGATGTCGATCCGGCCACCACGGGGATCAACCTCCAGAACGTGATCTGGAATCAGGCTCCCGCCCTGGAACAGCGGATCATCCTCACGCCCGTCCCCTGCACCCACACCTTCGGCATCCGGGTGAGGCGATACCTCAGCGGCGGGGCCGAGGTGATCGATCTCGACCGCCTGCTCTACGGGACGGCGGAGGGAGGGACAGCGCCCGCCACCGCCAACTTCGCCGTGCGCGGGCGGCTGCTGCGGTTCGACACCGAGAACAACGAGAGCGACCCGCGCGGTTTCGTGGCGGTGCGCGGCCTCGATCTCGAAGCCGAGGGCAACAACCTCAAGGACATCGGCAAGGCCATCATCCGCAAGTAACGACCCATGGCGATCCCCATCATCAACGGCAACACCTCGCTCCTCGCCATGACGCGCGGGGTGGCTTTCCAATTCCAGCCCACCGGCGACAACCTGCCGAGGACGGACGCCACCGCTTCCGCCTCCACCGATCTGGTCACTTTCGCCCAGGCGTCACCTCCGCTGGCCAACGGTGATCGTGTCAGGGTATTCCCGCTGCCGGACGAAGACCTGCCCGCTCCTCTCGATGCGGAGACCGACTACTTTCTCCGCGACCTCACCGCCACCACCGCCAAGCTGGCCGCGACCAGCGGCGGGGCGGCGATCAACCTCACCACGGACGGCGGTTTCTTCCGCCTGCTACGCGCCGACGCCTGGAGCGCGGACGGTCTGCCGGAAGGCATCCAGATCAACCCGGCCTCCGGTCTGATCTCCGGCGCTCCCACCGTAGCGGGCGTCTACAACGTGAACCTCCGCGCCCGCAACAGCGACAGCCAGAGCGCCGACCACATCATCGTCATCGGCGTGGAGCCGAACCGCTACCTCCAGGACGCCTCCATCGAGATCGACATCAACTTGCGCGATGGCCGCGTCCGGCTCGCCGGAGCGCCCGAGGTGTCCACGGGCAATCGGGACGACGGGCCGCAGCCGATCCTGCACGTGAAGTCGGGCGACAAGCTGGTGCTGAGCGTCGGGTTCATGAAGGACGAGACGCTCGTCGAACTGCCGCTCGACCAGATCCGTTTCGGCCTGAAGGAATTCGAGCCCGAACGCCTCCACCTGGTCAACGACGGCTCCTACGTCCAGGTCGGCCAGTTCGAGGACGCCCGTTACCAGATCGTCGCCGAGTTCGACGATGCCGCGCTCGATTCGATCCTCTCCGGTTACGAGGACGACGTGGACACCTACTTCGACGCGGTGGCCGAGATCGAGTTCGTCACCCTCTACGAACACTTCGGCGAGCTGCGCGAGATGCGCCGCACCACGCGCTCCTTCCTCGTCCGCGTCCACCGCGAAATGATCGTGCCCAACGGTTGATGCGATGCCCGAAGTTCTCTTCCAGCCACCCAAGACCATGCCGTTGCCGGCGGCCATCCGCTACGCGCGCGAAGGCTACGCCATCCGGCGCGTCCCCTGGGACGGCAGCGTCGGCGGTCACGAGCTGGCCTGGATCATCTACCGCGGGGGCCTGTTCTTCTACCTCGACGCGGAAGGGCGATGGGTGGTCCAGAACGACGAGGTGATCCGTGAGGACTTCCTCGCGCCGGACTGGACTCTCCTGCCGCCGGAATGCGTTTCCGACGCCGACGTGTGCGCCTGTGGGCCGGGCGCGGTGAACGCTTTGCCGTATCCAGACTGGGAGGACGAACCCGACCCAATCGCAGCCTTTGACGATCTCAACCCGAATAGCGCGCTCGGCCTGGTCGACTGCCAGTGGCAGACCGGCCCCTGCGATTGCGGCGGCGGAACGGAAACCATCCCTCCGCCGTGGCCTGATCCACCCGGCGGCGATCCACCAGGCCCCGAACCTCCGGGTGGCGATCCCGGTGGAGGACCAGGTGGCGGCGGAGACGGAGGTGGAGGCGGGGGCGACGATGGGGGCGGCGGCTCGGATTCGGGAGGATCAGGGGCGGGTGGATTTCCCGGAGGCTTTGGCGGTGGTGGAGGCGGCGGAGGCGGAAGAACCCGACGGCCACGACGCCGACCACGGCCCCGGCGACTCCCGCAGATCGAACTGGAGGCGCAGCTGCTCGACGACAGCTGCATCCCGCGCCTGCCCGAGGCGCCGTGCGGCCATCTCAACCTGCCCGACTACTCGCTCAAGACCCGTCAGATCGTCGGGACGATCCGCATTGGTCCTCATCCGGAAGGGCGGCGCGACCTGTGCTGGATCAGCGTGTGGTGCGGGGGGCGGACTCTGCTCCGCCAGATCGGTGCTCCGGGCGATGCCTTCGACTTCGGACCTGCTTCTTTCCGCCAGCCCGCCGAGGGAACCCAACCGGTGTTCGCCACCGTCCATTTTCCCGGCCAGCACGGAGGCACCGTGACGGCTCGCACCAACGTCGTCTGGCCGCCGCTCTGCGATCCCGAGGGACCGTGTCCGCCCGATCCCGGCTCGATGTCGTCATGATCGCCTACGTCGTCAGCGTGGACGGATCGCACCGGTCGGCGATTCAGCACGGCACCGCCCTCCTCAGGGGTCGGAGCGAAGACTGCCGCATTGCCGTCTTCGATTCGGCGGTGCGTCCGCTCGGCCGGAAACCCGACAGCGACTTCTACCGGCGGAGGACCGGAGGAAACGGAAGCTGGAAGGACGACCTGGCCCTTCTGGCCACCACGTTTCGCGCGTTCCCCGAAGCCCGGTGGATCGGGAGGGTGGAGCGGATCGGTGAGCCGCCCGTGCTGCCGAAAGATCGCAGGAGGGAACTCGATTGCTGGATCGCGCCCAACGGCTACTTCGTGCGCCGCATCTTCCTTCCGAGAATCATGGAGAGCGAGTCGGGCTACGAATCCCAACCGCCAAAGACGGCGATTGCCGAGTTGGTTCGCAGCGCGGGCGGAAGGGTGGGAAGGAACCAGCAGAGCCAGCCGAAGCCGGATTACGTCACCTCGCCGGCGCTCTCGAATCACATCCCGCTTTCGGCCAAAGCATTCTGCGCGGTGGCGACCGTGGACGTGATCAACGAGGTGACCATGCTCGTCACCACGCTGCGCCGCCATCACCATGAGCCGCTTGTCCTGGTCTGCGACGAAGGCGTGGCGGCGAGGATGGACGAACTCGCGCTGCCGGGGATCGAGATCGAGCCGATCACCGACTCGCTCAGAGACCGCGCCCAGAAGTTGAGCGAGCGGGTGGTCAGTCACGACCCTTACTGGAAGCCAGAGGCCATCGCGCTGAAGTTCCACGCTCTCCGCACCGCCCTCCGGCGCCACGGCCCGTCGCATCTTCTCGACGCCGACATCGTGGTGAACGCCTCGCTCCATTCGGGCGGACCGTGGATGGCCGACATCGTGCTCAGCCCGTTCTACTGGCCGGACGCTGCCGCCCCGACACCCATCGCCCACGGGTTCCACAATGCCGGATACCTCCTGGTGCGCGAAACCCGGATCGTGAACCGCTGGGAGCAGATGTACACCGAGGGGCTCGGCGGGTTCTACGAGCAGAAGTGCCTCGAAGCGCTGGGGCGGGAGTTCGTGACCGCCTGGTTCGGCCACGAACACAACTTCGCCAAGTGGCGCTGGGAGTCCCCGTCCCGTCGGCCCGTGGCGAGCTTCCACCACAAACTGAAATCGCGAGGCAAGGCGCCACGTATCGTGGAGACCAGCAAGGCGGTTCGGGAAACGGTGAGCCGGGTGGGCGCTCCCAGGAAGGTCGCCCACGTCCACTGCGTCCGAAGCTGGGGATCCTACCTTCGCTGCCTGATCCGCGACCGCATCGCGCCGTCGCTCGGCCTCCAGAACCTGGTGAGCTGGGATCTCGGACTCCAGCGTGAATGGAGCGAAGCTGAGCTGCTCCTACTCGCGGAGGGCAAGCTCTGGGGCCAGCATCCTGGCGGCTGCGGGTTCGTCCACAACCACACCTTCGGCTGGACGGAGCGGGCGCTCGACGCCTTCCACGAGAACGGCTGGCTCACTATGGCCCTCGTGCGCGATCCCCGCGAGGTGCTGGTCAGCCTCGCCTCTTGGGCGCTCGATGCCATGAAACGCGGGCAACCATGCCCGGTGTGGCATCGCGAGGACATCGACAATTCGGCGCTCTCTGCGGCGCGGACACCGGAGGAGGCGGTGCTCGTTCTCCTGAACGATCCCGTCTATCACCCGCAGTGGACGTTGCCACCTTGGCTCGGGCGGGTGGAATGGATCCGCCGGGCTGGTCGGGAGGCGGTAGAGGAGTTCTGTCTCGAGGTCTGCGGCTTGGATCACGTCCCGGAGCTGGACGGCTTCCGCAACGAATCCAGTTCGCCCGGCTGGGAAACCGCCCCGCTCTCCGGCGGCGTCCGCAAACTGGTGGATGCGCACCCGGAGGTCGGGGCTTGGGACGAGTTCCTCGCCGAGGTGTAGTTTGTTGCGCAACAAACTACGATCAGCGATCTGCCGCGCTGACGCCGTATTTCTCGCGGAGCGCTGCCTTCACTTCTTCGAGGTCAAACAGGTGGAGACGCGGGCTGACCGCCACGTAGGGGATCGTCCGCTTCGCCACCCAGCTGTCCACGGTGCGGGCGCTGACTCCCAGCGCCCTCGCAACTTCGGCTTTCTTCACGAAATGAGCTTCTGTAGGTGTATTCATCATGTCTTGTTTTCGGTGTCAATGTCGGTCGCCGGACCGAGATCCAGCTTCCGGTGAAAGCGGTTCCATTTGACCTGCGGCGGCTCCCATCCCTCGGGCGGCTCGATGCTGAACCAGGTTTCCGCCGCCTCCTCGGTGACCAGCTCGCGGTAGTTTTTGAAGATGATCG
>JAUIGT010000115.1 GCA_030432615.1 Verrucomicrobiia bacterium | reverse complement strand
GGCCCTGCCCGAGGACATCTCCGCCGAGATCAACGCTGAGAACCTGCCCGAGTTCCACCAGCACGTGCTCAACTTCCCCAAGCCGCTGCGGAATACCTACATCATCAACCGGATCCGCAAGGCTCTGGAGTTCTTCTACATTCGCCAGAACAACCCGGAAGTGGCCCAGATGATTTCCTCGCAGTCGGAGGTCGACGCCAACAAGGTGGCCGGTTCCTACTCGCTCGTGAAGGTATTCCTGTGGGCGATTCCGATCATGGGTTTCATCGGGACGGTGCTCGGGATCGGGAACGCCATCGGCGGTTTCGGCGACGTCCTCAATGTCGGCGAAGGCGGCGACATGAACCAGATCGTCGAGGCCCTGACGCCGGTGCTCGGTTCCATGGGGGTGGCCTTCGACACCACGCTCCTGGCGCTGGTCTTCTCCATCCTGCTGAGCTTCCCCGCCAGCGGTTTGCAGAACGGGGAGGAGGACCTCGTCACCAACGTCGATGAATACTGCATCGACAATCTTCTCAAGCGCCTCAACGACGGCGGCGCCGCCTCGAATTTCTCCAGCGAGGGCGCGCTCCTCAAGGCCATCGGGGACGCCATCGCCTCGAACCAGAAGGATTTCCTGACCTCCTTCGAGGACGTCCAGAAGCACATGGCCGAGAATCTCGAAGGGCAGACCAAGAACTACGAGAAGGTCGCCTCCGTCATCGACAAGCAACTGGAAGGCATCGAGAAACGCACCGACCACTTCGAGAAGCGGGTGGACCTGGAGATGGTGCGCGCCATGGAGAAGATGACCGAAGGGGTCAAGAACCTGAACTCCGTGCTCAAGGATCTGAACGGGAAGCAGGTCGTCGTGAAGAAGAAGGGCTGGTTCTCGCGCGGCGATTGAGCTAGTCTGTTCACGAGCCCGGCCCTCGGGTACGGGTTTTCCGACGACTTTCGTTCCACCCCTTCGATTCGTGAATTCCCATGGCTAGGAAAAGCAGAGACTCCGGCGCCTCGGTCAACCTGTTTCCCTTTCTCAGTATCCTGGTGTGTATCATCGGGTGCCTGACGCTCATCATCGTGGTGTTGAACCTCATCTCGATGAGCAAGGCCGAGGGCAAGGAGCCCGAGGAGGTGGAGCGCGCCCGCGAGTATGCGATCCTGGAAAAGGAGCAGGAGCGGGACGAGGAATCCCTCGACGAACTCCGCGCGCTCGTCGATTCCCTGACCCAGCAGAACAAGGACCTCCTCGCCAAGCGGCAGAAACTGACCATGCTCAAGGAGATGCTGGAGAGCGCCGAGAAGATCGACGCCGCCCGCGAGGAACTCATCGCCAAGTACCAGCTGCTAACGAAGGCCAACAAGCAGCTCGACGCCGACGAGGTCGTCCTGCTGGCCGAAATCGAGTCCCTCAAGAAGGAGATCGAGGAACGCAAGCTGCCGCCGGACGCGGCGCGCCTGCAGGTGAAGCCCTCCGGTTCCGGCGCCAACACCCAGCCGCATTTCGTGGAGGTGGCCGACGGCATGGTCCTCATTCACCACAGTCTCACCGAGCCCGCCATCCAGGTGCCGGCCGGTTCCCTGGAGATCAACGAGGACTTCAAGAAGCTCCTCGAAACCGTGGCCTCGAAGCCCTACAACACCCTCATTCTGCTCGTGCGCGGCAGTGATGCCGCGGTCGACAATCTCAACAAGGTGAGGTCGGTGATTTCCGCCTACAATCAACGGACGGGCGCCGAGATCATTCCCGGCCGGCTTCCCTTGCCCGGTGAGGGGAAAGTCGATCTCTCGCTCTTCGAGCAATACCTGAACTGAACGGTCCGCTCCTCCGGTCCGGTCTACCCCATTTTCATTTCCACCCGAACCCCGACATGGCCCGCGCCCGCAAGTCCGAAGAAGAACGGAGCATGGACTCCCTCATGGACGCCATGACCAATGTGGTCGGCATCCTGCTCCTCATCCTCATCGTTTCCAGCCTCGGCATCAGTGCCGCCGTCCGCAAGATCGTGGCCAACATCGAGCCGGTCACCGAGCAGGAACTCCAGATCATGAAGACCCGGAGGGAAAACACCCTCGAGGACCTGGAAAAACTGCGCCAGCTGCAGTCCAATATGGACGAGAAGAAACTGGACGAGGAGGAAGCCCAGTTGCTGGTGGCCGAGTTGGAGGAGTTCGAGGAAAACAACGAGGAGCTGCTCGACAAGACCTCGGACATCGAGGAGTGGAAGAAGAAGGTCGAGGAGGAGGAAGCCAAGAAGGAGGTGAACGAGGAAGAGATCCGCGTCGCCTCCACCGAGCTGGCCGAATTGAAGGCGATTCTCGACCAGACGCCGAAGCGCGAGATCAAGGCGGCCAAGGTGGTGAACATGCCCAACCCGCGTCTCGCGCCCAACGAGGCGGTGGCCTACTACGTGGTCTGCACCAACAAGAAACTCTACTTCGTGGGCGATCCCTACGATCACGTCTTCCGCGTGCGCGACGCCATCGACCAGAATTTCGCCAAGCTCGCCTTCGATGGCGAGGGCATGGGCAGCCTGACCTATGCCCTGCTCGGCACGCGGCAGAACGACCAGCGCACCGGTTACCTGGCGCTGGATGAAACCGTGCGTCGGACCAGCCGGCTCGACAAGAATTACGCCGCTTGGGAAAACATCCAGATCACCGAGTTTCGCCGGACCGGCGCGGCTCCGAACTACACCTACGAGGTGCTGGACCCGAAAGGCATGCTCAGCCGGATTTTCGGTGGCCAGGATCGGCGCGACCTGAGCGTGCAGAAATTCCGTCTCGACGAGGCCAAGGTGAAGACCTTTTTCGGCGAGGGCACCATGGGGCCGGCCGACTTCAATTATTTCGTTTCCCGCAACGGAACCAGCGACCGGCTCAAGCTGGCGATCGGTTTCAAGGAAGAAGGCGGCCTGAGTCCCGAGCAGTTCAAGGCGCAGAACTCGGTCTTCATCGACGCCTGTCGCCGCGCTTCCGGGAATCGCGACTCGTTGCTCTACTACTACGTGGCGCCCAACAGCTTCGACACCTATCTGCAGGCGCGTGAGGTCAGCGAGTCCTTCAAGATTCCCGCCGGCTGGACCACCTGGAAAGGCGACCGCATCGAGCTGAAACCGCTGTCGCGCCGAGAGACGGTTCGCTTCGACATGGCCTCGCTGCCGACCGAGGAATACCGCAAGATCGCCGACAAATCGGGCGCGGCCCTGGTGGTGCAGCTGAACGACGAGGTGAAGAACTTCGATGCCAAGGTCGCCGAGATGGTTCCCGATGAGGTCAAGACCCCGGCCGAGAAACAGGAGTTCATCACCCGGCTCAGCGACGAGCGGAAGGACTGGATCTATCGCAACCTGCAGCCTTGGGCGCGCGCCGTCTTCGAGGCGGCCCTGGCCTCGACGGAAGTCGTGGGACAGAAGGAAATCCAGATCGACGTCCACCCGCCGGAGATTCCCCACACCCGGATTTTCGTGGGCAGCCGTCCGCCGTCGAAACCGAAGCCGCCGGAGGATCCCAACAAGAAACCGGCGCCGCCGAAGCCGCCCTCGCAGCCGACCACCAACCGGCTCATCCTCGACTGATCGGATGAAGCGATCGCCGCTTTCCGACGGGATGGTTCGTTGCCCCTGGTCCAAGAGGGTTGGGTCCGCGTTCCTACCCTCTATGGTCGGCCTCGTCTTTGCCGGGGGAATCGTTTGCGGCGAGGAGGCCGTGCGTTTCGAGGCCGAGGTCGTCGATGACGCGGTCGAAATCGGCTACGGCCTCGCCATCGGGGACGTCGATGGGGATGGGCGGCCCGACATCCTGCTCGCGGACAAGCGGGAGTTCCGCTGGTATCGTAATCCCGATTGGGAACCGCACGTCCTCGCCAGGAACCTGACGCTGCGCGACAACGTCTGCCTCGCGGCCGACGATCTCGACGGCGATGGCATGGTCGAGATCGCCGTCGGCGCGGGTTGGAATCCCGGCGAGACCCGCGATCCGGCGCTCTCCGGTTCCGTCCACTACCTGGTGCGACCGGAGGACCCGACCCGGCTGTGGACCCCGGTGCCGCTGTTCCACGATCCCACCGTTCACCGCATGCGCTGGGTGAAGACCGAGACCGGCGACTGGCGCCTGGTGGTGCTGCCGCTGCACGGAATCGGCAACGTGAAGGGGGAGGGACCGAACGGGGTGAGGGTGCGCGCCGACCTGCCGCCGGCGCCCGAGCGCCGGGGCGATCGCGAGGCCTGGATCGACATGGTTCTCGACGACTCCCTGCACGCCACCCACAACTTCGACGATCGGGATGGGGAGATCCTCGTCGGCGGGGCCGAAGGCGTGTTGCGCAAGAGCGTCATGAACACCGACCCCGACGAGGACGCGCTACTGATTACCCCGGGGAACAGCGTTCCCCCGACCCGGGGAGTGGGGGAAGTGCGTTTCGCCCGCGGATTCCTCGCCGCCATCGAACCGATGCACGGCAACGAGGTGGTGATCTACGAGCGGGCCGACGAAGACGAAGCCTGGCGTCGAACCACTCTCGCCGACGACCTGGCGCAAGGACACGCGCTCGCGGTCGGCGATCTGCTGGGCCTGGGACATGACCAGGTCGTGGCAGGCTGGCGGCAGCCGAATGGCGAGGGAAGAGTGGGCATTCGTCTCTTCTTCCGCGACGTCGAGGCTGGCGGGAAATGGCGATCGCGGATCATCGATGACAACACCATGGCCTGTGAGGATCTGAAGCTGGCCGACCTGGACGGCGATGGGCGACTCGATGTCATCGCGTCGGGACGGGCGACCGGTAACCTGTTGGTATACTGGAATCGGCCAGCGGAAAGGGTTGCAGACTGAGGGATTCCGGTTTTCGTTCGCTTCCGTTTCGATTTTCATCCGATCGTTCGAACCGACCAAATCCCCCCATGATCACGCTGCGCTCCGCCTTGAGCACCACCCTGGCACTGACCGCTCTCGGTGCCCTTCCCGAAATCGTCGAGGCCCAGGAATGGACCCGATTCCGCGGCCCCAACGGAAGCGGAATCGGTGATGCTCCCTCGATGCCCGCGAAGTTCAACGAGGCGGATTTCGAATGGATCGTGGAGCTGCCCGGCAGCGGACATTCCTCGCCCGTCCTCTGGGGAAACAAGCTCTTCCTCACCGTCGCGGCGAAGGATGAGGCGAAGCACAAGGTGGTCTGCTACGACTCGACTTCCGGCGAGCAGCTCTGGGACTGGAGTGAGCCGTTTTCCGAGTATCACAAGCACAACTTCAACGACTTCGCGTCCTCGACTCCGGTGGTGGACGAGCACGCTGTCTACGTGACCTGGACCTCGGGGCAGGAAACGCGGGCCCTGGCGCTGGATCACGAAGGCAAGGAACTCTGGGCGCACGCGTGGAAGGGATTCAGTTCCGATCACGGCAGCGCGGCATCGCCCATTCTCGTGGAGGGCACGCTCATCATTCACACCGACGCCGTCGAGGACCGGAAGAGCTACATCTACGGCATCAATCCCGCCGACGGCGCCGAACTCTGGTCGCGGGAACGGATCAGCCCCGCCGAAGACCAGAAGCACCTCACCGCCTACAGCACGCCGGTGGTTTCGACCTGCGGTGGGCGTCCGTGCGTGGTCCTGCTGAGCACGAACCACGGATGGATGGGGCTCGACCCGAAGAACGGCGAGGAAATCTGGAGCTACGACGACGAATACACCTTCCGCTCGGTGGGATCGATCGCCGAGGACGGCGGGCTGCTGTTCGCCACCATGGGTTCCGGTGGGGCCGGCAAGCAGAGCACGGCGCTCCGCCTCAACGACACCGACAAACCCGAGGTGCTCTACTCGCTCGGCATCAAGGACGGCCTCTCCTACGTGCCTACTCCGATTCTCCACGACGGCCTGCTCTTTCTCTGGGGCGACAACGGCGTCGTCACCTGCCGCGATGCCAACACCGGCGCGGAGATCTACAAGGAGCGCGCCGGCAACGGCCAGTTTTTCAGTTCTCCGGTCCTGGTCGACAACAAGATCTACGGAGCGAGCCGGGACGGGCTCATGGTCGTCATCGAGGCCGGGCGCGAGTTCAAGAAGCTGGCCGAGAACAAGCTCGACTCCGGCATCAACGCGACCCCGGCGATTGCCAACGGCCGGATGTTCATCCGCACCGACACTCACCTGATGAGCCTGAAGGGCGGGAGCTGATCGGCTTATCGTTTCAAGCCCATGACGCTGTCCGGAAAGACGATCGCCGTCATCGGGGGCAGCACCGGCCTCGGGCTCTCGGCGGCGAAGGCGCTGTCGGCCGCCGGGGCCAACGTCGGCATCTGCGGACGCTCGGAGGATTCGCTGGCAACGGCGATGGACTCGCTGGACGGGGAACGGGCGCTGGCCCTGTCCGGAGATGCCACCGATCCCGGGACCGCATCGCGCCTGATCGATCAGCTGGCCGAGAAATTCGGACGCCTCGACGGGCTCTATCATGTGGCCGGAGGAAGCGGTCGTTCGCGGGGGGACGGCCCCCTGCATGAATTGACGGACGAAGGTTGGCGGTTCACCGTCGATCTGAACCTCACTTCCCTGGTTTGGTCGAACCGGGCCGCCGTCCGGCAGTTCCTGGCCCAGGGAGAAGGTGGCGGAGCCATTCTCAACATGGGCAGCGTGCTGGGGTTTTCGCCGTCGCCGGAGTTCTTCGCGTCGCATGCCTACGCGGCCACCAAGTCGGCGGTGATCGGCTTTTCGAAGTCGGTGGCCGCGCGCTACGCCAGGGACAACATTCGCGTCAACGTGGTCGCGCCGGCCCTGGTCGAGACCCCGATGTCGGCCCGCGCCCAGACCGACGAGACGATCCTGGAATTCACCCGGAGCAAGCAACCGCTCGATGGCGGGCGAATCGGCCATCCGGAGGACCTCGATGAAGCGGTCGTGTTCCTGCTCGGGCCGGGCGCCAGGTTCGTCACCGGGCAGGTGCTGGCGGTCGATGGAGGATGGAGCGTGAGTGAAGGGCAGGTGCCACCGCGGCCATGACTCCGATCATCGGCATCGACTTGGGCGGAACGCGGATCAAGGGCGCGTTCTTCGATGGGGAGACGGGAGAAATGTTGGCCCGGGAAACGGTGCCTACGCGGGATGGCGAGCCGATGGAGAACGGGGAGCCCGCGTTTCTCCACCAGGCGCGACGCCTGGTCGCGCGATTGGAAGGCGCGGCGGGAGTCGTGGCGGATCGAATGGGAGTGTCCGCCCCGGGCCTGGCGAACCGGGCCGCGGACGTGATCGATTTCATGCCGGGCCGGCTCGCGGGACTCGAGGGACTGAAATGGGGCGAAGCGTTCGCGCGTCCGGCGTCGGTCCTCAACGATGCGCATGCCGCCTTGATGGGAGAGATCTGGCAGGGCGGCGCGCGCGGCCTGGAGGACGTGGTCTTTCTCACCCTGGGCACCGGGGTCGGAGGCGCGGTGGTGAGCGGTGGGCGGCTCCTGCGCGGTCACTTGGGACGAGCGGGGCACCTCGGGCACCTGGCCCTCGACTTTCACGGACCGGGCGACATCTGCGGCACTCCCGGGAGCCTGGAAGACCTGGTGGGCAACCACAGCGTGGCGCGGCGTTCGCATGGGCGGTTCGAATCGACCGAGGCGCTGGTGACGGCGGTCGGAGCGGGTGATCCCGAGGCGGGGGTGATCTGGGACGAGTCGATGCGGGCGCTGGCGGCGGGAGTGGCTTCGCTGATCAATGCCTTCGATCCCGAGGCCGTGGTCATCGGTGGAGGCATTTCCGAGGCCTGGAACTCGATCGAACCGCGCCTGGCTCGCTGGCTCGACGAGTTCGAATGGCGCCCGGGCGGATTTCGCGTGGCCCTTCGACGTGCAGAGCTGGGAGAATGGGCCGGCGTTTACGGAGCGGCGTGGTTTGCCCTGGGCGAGCCGGGGTGAGGGAAAGGGCGTTCTCTTTGGTTCAGGGATTCTCTGCGACCCGGCGCAACTCGTAGCGATGTGGTTTCGGTTGGGCGAGTTTCCGGAGCGCTTTCCAGGCGGTCTCGGCTTCTACCTCGGTGCGTTCGATGGCGGGTTCGAAGGAGCGTTGCAACCATTCTGCCTGTTCCGCTTCCATTCGGGCGATGGCTTCGCCGGGGACGGTGCCGGCCGCCTTGGCCTTGATGATTTCGAACTCGCGGAGCTTCCGTTGCAACCACCAGTCGCGGAGGTTTTTCACGGGCCCCGCATTCCTTCGCGCGTTTGCCTGGGCGACCTGGAGCGCCTGTCGATACTGCGGCGTCTTCTCGTTTTCCTGCAACTCGATGCCCCGGGCGAGTCGGTGGTGAGGCCAGCGACCGACGGACTGGTCATCGATAAACAGCTCCCACTCGCCGGGGGGCAGCGACTGGACGGTGAATCGCTCTCCGCTGTGACGATGCCCGGCGCGGGTCAGTCGGTAGCCGAGGCGGGCCTCCTCGGGCAGCACCCAGGGGAGGGAGGCGGCCCGGTAGGTGAAGTCGAGGGAATTGTCCTCGTTTTCGCCAACCTCCACCAGCTCGCCTCGCGGAGCCACGATCCGATGCCCGCCTCCCTCGGTGGCCAGGATCGTGAGATTGCTCACGAGCGGTCCGCGGGCGAACAGTTCGTCCAGCATGGCCACCGCCATCACGACCTGGCCGTCCGGTCCTGGATGGACGGCGTCGGGAATGAGGGTGAAGAGGGGATCCTCCCGCCGTTGTTCGAAGGTGATCTGATTGAGTGGTGCGTGAAGGTCGGCGAAACCGAGTCCGCGTTGCCAGGCCATTTCCCGGCACCATTCCCCGTAGTAGGCGAGGGCGCCGTTGTAGCGCGACGCGGTCGGTTCCCCGGCGGGTCCCTGGAGGCGGGCGGCACGGGCGTCGAACATGGTGGGATGCATCAGGGATACGCTGGCGCCGGTTTCCGCGAGCCGGTCGAGTAGCGTCGTCATGTCGGCGACATAGGTCTCGAACACCTCCGGTTTCCAGGCGGTGTAGCCGGCATCGTTCATGCCGAGCAGGACCGACACGTGAGTCGGCCGGTATCGGGCCACGTCGCGGTCGAACCGACGCAGGGCGTCGGCGGCCCGGTCGCCGCTGACGCCGGCGTTGTGAAAGCGGATGTCGCGATCGGGATAGCGAGTCAGGAAATAGGTCTCGATGAACTGGGTGTAGAGCGCCTGGTGGGTGATGGAGTCACCGAGAAAGACGAACACATCGCCGTCCTCGAGTTCGACCAGGGGCGGTGTCTTCGGGAACGCCGGTGCCGGCGCCTCCTGCGCTTCGCCGCGCGGGAGGACGGTGAGAAGGAGGAGGAGGAAACAACCGAGGACGGCGGACGACATGGAATTCTTCATGGGTGCGGCGAATCCTCCACCGGGAGGGCGCACCCGTCCACCGCCTTTCCGAGAACCACCGCGGGTGACCCGCGCGGGTGGCTCAGGCCACCGATTGCTCCTGTCGCTCGACCTCGGTGCGAACGGCATCGATCGCTTCGTCGGTGGTGACGATGCGCGCATAGCGATCGCGCAGGGTCTTCAGCGAAGCTTCGTGCAGTTCCGGTGTGACCGTGGTGCAGGCGTCCTCGACCACGGTGACGAAGTAGCCGAGATCGCAGGCATCACGCACGGTGGTATCGACGCATTCGTTGGTGTAGACCCCGCAGACGACCAGCGACTTGGTGCCGATGTTGCGGAGGACGTAGTGGAGATTGGTGCTCGAGAAGACGCCGCTGGCGGTCTTGTTGATGACGATCTCGTCCCCCTGGGGGGCAACCTCGGTGAGAAACTCGGCTTCCTTGGATCCCGGAGCGGCCAGCAGATCGAGTCGCTTGTGGCCCGAGCTGCGGTCACGCCCGTCCCGGGTGAGGGCCTGGATGCGGACGTGGATGACCTCGAGGTCGGCGGCGCGAAAGGCATCCTGGAGGGCGCGCACGTTCGGCAGCACCCACTCGCGCAGGCTGCTGAAATAATACCGTCGTCCGGCCCGGGAAACGCCCGAGCTATCCGGTTCCGCGAACACCCCGTAGCCGTCGGCGGCGTCGAGGTACTGCATGTCGATGCAGAGCAGGGCCGTGTCCCGGGTCGACAGCAGCCGTAGTTGTTGGCTCTTGTCGACCACGTGCTCCAGGTAGGTCTGTCGGAGGGGGTCGGAGATAGGGCCTTGGGTGGGATCCATGGGAACCATCTTAAACATGGGGACCCTTCATAGCAAACGCCGTGCCGAATCAGTTCGATGATTCTTTGCAGGCGATCGAGCGCACCGATTGGCAGAGCAGGCGGGCGCCGGCGAAAATGTCTTCCCAGTCCGTCCACTCGCTGGGGGAATGGCTCTGGCCGTCCCGGCTGGGGACGAAGAGCATGGCCACGGGGGCGATCCCGGCGATGATCTGGGCGTCGTGGGCGGCCCCGCTGGGCATGCGGCGCCAGAGGAGATCCAGTTCTTCGGCCTTCTTTTCGAGATTTCCGACGAGTTCGGGGTCACAGGCGACCGGCTCGATCCGGCTCTGGATTTCCAGTTCCATCATCAGTTGGCGCCGGCGGCCGATGGCTGATAGGGCCTTGCGAAAGGCGTTGGCGAGTTCGTCGAGGACCTCGGGATCGGTGTCGCGGACGTCGAGGCTGAACTCGACCTCGCCGGGAACCGTGTTCGGAGCCCCGGGCAGGATCTGGGCCTTCCCGATGGTGGCCCGGCTTCGTTCGCTGCCGTTTTCCTCGAGAATTCGGGGAATCTCGTGGGCGAAATCGGCGAGCCCCATGAAGGCGTCGTGTCGCATTTCCATGGGCGTGGTCCCGGCGTGGTTGGCCTCGCCGCGAAACCGCACGAGCCATTTGAAGAGCCCGGTGATCGCCTCGACGATCCCGACCGACTCTCCGGCCTCGTCGAGCACGGGGCCCTGCTCGATGTGCAGCTCGTAGTAGGCGCGCACGGTGTTGGGGGATCGCCGGGCGCCGAGGGCGTCGAAGGCGTTGAGACCTCGTTCCTCCATGGCGTCGCGCAGGACGATGCCGTCGAGGTCCGGCTGGTAGAGGGTTTCCGGACTGATGAGTCCGGCGAAAGCCTGGGAACCCAGCATGCCACCGAAGCGTCCTTCCTCGTCGGAGAAGGAAATCAGCTCAACCGGCACCTCGAGTTCGTCCTCGCACTCCTTCAACTGCCGAAGCACCTCGAGTCCGCAGAGCACGCCGAGGGCGCCGTCCAGCATCCCGGCGCGGGGGACGGTGTCGGTGTGGGAGCCGATGAGAATGGCGGGAACCTCGGGATCGTCCGGGCCGACGCGCCCGATGACGTTGGCGGCGCCGTCGAGCCGGCCGCGGATGCCGGAGAGCTTGAGGCGATCGAGCAGCCACTGCTTGGCCTCCATGTCGGCCTCGGTGAAGGCCATGCGATAGAGGCCGCGGTCTTCTTCGTTGCGGCCGATTTCGGCCAGTTCGAGGATGTCCCGTTTGAGGCGTTCCGTGTCGATGGAATCGGGACCGGTCTTGGGTTCGGGAGTGGAGACGGCCATGGAGTCACCGTGGACCCGAAAGCGGGGCGCGTCGAATTTTTCCCCGAAATACGACGGGAACCCGTCCACAAATCCGATTCCTAACTCAGGTCCACCACCCGTCTTCCCGGCTCGGTTCGGTGGGCCTGGCCTCGCCACTGGCGGGGTGCGTCTGCGGCCCGACGACGTAGTGTTCGCCGCATTGCATGACCTTGCAGTTCTGCCCGAGGCGCTGGCAACACTCCAAGAATTCGTCGGGTTCCTCGGTGTTGAACTCGAACATGTGGTAGTGGCACGGAATGACCACGGAGGCGCCGATGGCCTTGGCGAAGGCGGCGGCCTCGAATCCGTTCAGGTTGCCGGCGACCTTGCGCTCGGGCTTGTTGCCGTTGATGGGCAGGAAGGCCACGTTGATGTCCCAGCGGCGCACCTCTTTGACCAGCGAGTCGTGCCAGAGGGTGTCGCCGGAGTGGAATACGGCGAAGTCGCCGAAGCGGGCCACGAAACCGAGAAAGCGACTGTGGCCGTTCTCGTCGAATTCGACCTCGTTGTGGGCGGCGGTGATGCCGTGAATCTCGAATGGGCCCGCCTGGACGAAAGTGCCGACATCCAGGGGCAGCATCTCCGGGCCCATGGGACCGAGACGCTGGCGGGCGAACTCGACATTGGCCTCGGGCAGCACGAGCCGGAGATCCGGGTTCGCCACCTTGAGGGCCAGCAGGGTCTCGGCATCGAGATGGTCGGTGTGGTTGTGGCTGGAGGTGACGACATCGACCCCGTGAAGCCGGTAGGGGTTGAGCGCCAGTTCCGTCATGCGCACGTGCGGCTTCTCGGTGCCCTCGTACTTGCGGGTCAGCGAATCGGAGAGGTAGGGATCGAAGAGCAGGCCGCCGCCCCGCCATTTCACCAGGAACCCGCTCTGTCCCAGCCACCAGATGTGGATGGCGTCGGAGTTGCCGTCGGTCGACTCGATGTCGGCGATCAACTCCTCGTCTTTCTGGAGGGGAATGATCATGGGAACGCGGAGGCCGGGAAAGGCTCGAGCGGTATGATGGAACGGACGCCCTGCGGGGGGCGAGGAAAAAAGGCGAGACCTCCGATCGGTCGGATTCAGATCGCGAGTTCGGCGCGAACCATGCGGACGCCCTCGACCATGTTCTCCAGCTTGCGTTTGGCGGCCCAGCGGGCGGTCTGGCTGAGACCGCAGTCGGGCGCGAAGACGAGCCGGTCGGCGGGGGCGAAATCGAGGCAGGCGCGGACTTTCTCGGCGACCAGCCCGGGTGTCTCGATGAAGTAGCTTTTCACGTCGATGATGCCGACGGCGACATCCATGCGCTTGGCGACTTCGCCGATGATCTCGAGTTCGGCGTATTCGCGGTTGGCCATCTCCAGGTGCAGTTCATCGACATGGAGATCGAGGAAATCCGGAAACAGGGGCGCGTAGCGACGGTAGCCGACCGGGTGTCCCTTGAAATTCCCGAAGCAGAGGTGGGTGCAGAGCCGGGTCTTCCCGACGACGGGTTCGACGGTGCGGTTGAAGATATCGACGAACCGCTTGGTATCCTCCCGATAGCCGTAGCAACTCATGGAGGGTTCATCGACGCAGATCTCCTCGCAGCCGGCCTCGACCAGGGCGACGAGTTCGTCGCGAATCAGGGGCAGCAGGGCCTCGGTGATGGCGTAGCGGTCGGGATAGCGATCGTTGGGCAGCAGTCGCCCGCTCATGGTGAAGGGGCCGGGCACACTCATCTTCAGGCGTGGGCCCTCGGGCGCGAGGCGTTTGAGCCGGGCGAATTCCTCGAGCGTGCCCAGGCCACCGGGAGCGGCCAGTTCGCCGGAAATCGCGTGCTTGCCCCGCTGGTCGTGGGCCGGTGGCCCGAAACGCCGCGGGCTGGCGGGCTCGAGATCGATGCCCTCGAGGTGGCCGTAGAAGCTGAGATTGAAGTCGAAGCGGGTCTGCTCGCCGTCGGTGAGGACGTCGAGCCCGGCGCGGAACTGGTCCTCGATGGCGACGGTGGCGGCGTCGTCCTGCATCTCGGCGATGTCGTCGCTGCCGAACTGGTCGAGATGGCCGGAAGCAAACTCCAACCAACCGGGAAACGGATAGCTGCCGATGACGCTGGTGCGGAGGGGATGGTCTTTCATGGTTCGGGATGGCGGAGGATTTCGGCGAGGCGGCGTCCGTGCTCGTCGTAGGCGGCTTCGAAGATCTCGGCGGCCCGCTCGGCGCCGACCTGGTTGGCGGCAGCCAAGGCGAGAGGGGGGTGGCCGGCATCGGAGAGGCGCCGGGCGATCTCGGCCTTGAGGGCGTTGATCACCGCGCAGCCGCCCACCGTCGAGAGCGGGGCGACTTTTCCGGCGACGCCTTCGATGGGCACGCAGGCGTCGCCGGCGGGTGCTCCGGTGTCGAGGACGAGGTCGCAGAAGTCGGTGAGTTTTTTCCCGTCGTCCCGCTTCGAGGCGCTGGCCTCCGCGTGATCGCGGCTGACGATTCCGATCACCCGGATACCCGCGGCCTGAAAATGTTCCGCCATTTCCACCGGGACCAGGTTGGTGCCGCTCGAGGAGATGATGATGGCGGTGTCGCGATCGAGAAGCGCGAAATTCCGCAGGATGCGGGCGGCGAGTCCGGGCACGTTTTCCAGGAACATGGCCTGCCGCTGACCGTTGGCGCCGACGACGAGATTGTGGAAGGTCAGCGAAAGCTCGACGATGGGATTGAAGCCGGGGAAGGACCCGTAGCGCGGCCACATTTCCTCCACCAGGATGCGGCTGTGGCCGGAGCCGAAGAGGTGGACCATGCGCCCGGCGAGGATGGTCTCCGCACACCAGTCGG